>JAHHJQ010000062.1 GCA_018680005.1 Bacteroidia bacterium
AAACCATAGTGCATCACGGCCGTACACACCTGAACATTGGAAGCACCCAATAACATATGCTCCACGGCGTCCTTCCAGGTTTCGATACCACCAATTCCTGAAATAGGAATGCCTACGCCCGGATCTTGAGCGCAGGATTTTACCATATTGAGCGCTATTGGTTTTACAGCAGGTCCACAGTATCCGCCATGCGTACTTTTGCCATCTACTGCAGGTTGTGGTACAAAAGTGTCCAGATCCACAGACACAATACTTTGCACAGTATTGATCAGAGAAATGGCATCCGCGCCGCCTTCAGCGGCAGCTCGGGCAGGTTCAGTGATATCTGTGATGTTTGGTGTCAGTTTTACGATCACAGGTACTTTGGCTACTTCTTTGGCCCATGTGGTGATGGTCTTGAGCACTTCCGGTTCCTGGCCTACCGCCGACCCCATACCACGTTCACACATACCATGGGGGCATCCAAAATTGAGTTCGATCCCATCTACACCGGCATTCTCCACATCCTTGATGATCTGATGCCACTCCGCTCTGGACTGAACCATGAGCGAAGCGATCACTGCATGGTCTGGAAAGTATTTTTTGACTTCTTCTATTTCCTTCAGATTATCTGTTAATGGCCGATCTGTGATGAGTTCAATATTGTTGAACCCCATCATCCGGCTGTCCCGATAATGTACCGCACCATATCTGCTAGAGACATTGATGATGGGCACACCCAGGGTCTTCCATACGGCTCCTCCCCATCCGGCATCAAAAGCTTTCATGATCTGATATCCAGAATTCGTAGGTGGCGCAGAGGCCAACCAGAATGGATTTGGAGATTTTATTCCAGCAAGATTGGCAGTTAGCTTAGCCATAGGTGATTTTATTTTGATAGATATTCATGAATGCCTAAGGCGGCCTTTTTCCCTTCGTAGCAAGCATTGACGACTTCAGCACCTCCATTCACAGCGTCGCCTCCGGCAAAATATTGCTTTTTGCTACATTGATAATTGACAGGATCAACTTCGATTTTGCCTTTCTTATCAAATCCCAAACCTACACTATCCAGGAGACTGGTTTGCTTCTTTTGTCCTGTTGCTCTAATCAGCAGATCACAAGCCAATGAAAATTCCGAACCTGGAATTTCCTCCAATTTACCATTGGAATTCTGAGTTTTTACACACCGCACCCTAACGACTTTGTCCGCTCCCATTATTTCTTTGACAGAAATATTGAACATTGCTTTGGCACCTGCCGACCTGATCAGATCATATTCGAATTCATAGGCACCCATTTCTGCTTTGGAGCGTCTATACAGGAGTGTCACATCAGCACCTAGTCGAGCACATTCAGAAGCCCCATCCATGGCAGTATTGCCACCACCTATGACGACCACCTTTTTACCCACTTCAACAGATAGTGGATCCAATTTTAGTTTTTCAATAAACTCTGTCGCACCTACACTATTTTCCAATTCTTCTCCAGAAGTATTTGTAAATCTGGTATCTCCAAGACCAATGCCCAGGAAAATGGCATCAAACTGCTTTTCTAACTCCTCAAACCTGTCACCTTTAATCCGGGTGTCATATTGAATTTCAAATCCAAACTGGGTTTTCAAATAATCAACTTCATCCAAGACTTCCTGATTGGTGATTTTGTAGGGTGCAGTGCCGTGTAAGGCGAGGCCCGAGGGTTTGGATTTAGCTTCAAAGATCTTTACCGAAAATCCCAATTGACTCAATTCACAAGCACATGAAATACCGGCAGGACCAGCGCCTATCACAGCCACCTTTTTGCCATTTGGTTGCGCAACATTAAAAAGCTTTTTGTCCGACTTTATAGCTATGGTGGTCGCATGACTTTGTAATCTTCCTATTTCTATCGGCTTGACATCTTGTTCATTATAGACACATGCACCTTCGCATAACACCTCCGTCGGGCAAACCTTACCACAGGTATGACCAAAATAATTAGCGCTGTAAATTGTCCGTGCTGCTCCCGTGAGATTGTTGGTATTGATCTGTTTTATAAAAAGTGGGATGTCGATGCCTGTAGGACATGCTTGAATACATGGCGCATCATAACAGAATAAACATCGCGAACTTTCATAGTACGCCATGTTGGCATCCATCAAGGGCTTGATTTGCGCGAAGTTCTCCGCAAATTCATCCAAGTTTGAAGGTCTGGTAAAGTCGCTCATAGATCTAGAGTTCGGCCATTTTACCATAGGTTTCAGGTCTGCGGTCACGATAGAACTGCCAGGTGTTTCTGACTTCCTCGATCATGTCGAGATCAAATTCGGCAACCAGCAATTCATCCTCAGTCTCCGAGGCCTGTGAAAAGATCTTACCCCTTGGGTCTACGAAATAGGAACTTCCATAAAACCGGCCAATATTCCAGGGTTCTTCTGTTCCTACACGGTTGATACAGCCCATAAAATAACCATTAGCTGCAGCATGTGCCGGTTGTTCCAGTTCCCACAAGTATTGAGATAGGCCCGCTACAGTTGCTGATGGATTGTAGACGATTTCTGCGCCGTTAAGTCCAAGCATCCTTGCCCCTTCCGGAAAATGCCGGTCATAGCAGATATAGACACCCACCTTGGCATACTGTGTTTGAAATACCGGGTATCCGAGATTTCCAGGTTTGAAAAAGAATTTTTCCCAAAATCCTGAGATCTGTGGAATATGATTTTTACGATATTTTCCCAGATAGGTCCCATCGGCATCGATGACAGCTGCTGTATTGTACAAGACGCCCGCCTGTTCTTTTTCGAAGATCGGGACGATGATGACCATGTTATATTTCTTAGCGTATTCAGCCATGAGATCTGTTGTAGGCCCGGGTATAGCTTCGGCAGTGGCGTACCATTTGGCAT
>JAHHJQ010000092.1 GCA_018680005.1 Bacteroidia bacterium
AAGTACTTAAATCAATAGCAAGTTTGGAAATTTTGGGATCTGTGTGGTTTATAAATGTTTGAAGATCAGTATGTTTTTGGTCAACAATCCTTTGTATATAAATATTCAAAACCTTGATATACAACGAGTTCTCAAAGAGTTCAACTACATCCTTCATGTTGGAAAGAACATATTGCCCAACACTTAGGTTAGCTTCTTCATCAAATACTGCTTCACCCCCACAGATCAGGATCCTGATGATATCTTTTTCCTGTGGCTCATCGCTTATCTGGTAACTTTTTTGGCGATGTACAGAAGCATCTCTGTTCGGAGCAATTTCGCCATATGATGGATCATATGCGGGTTGTTCTTCTGAAGGAAAGGATTGATCACTTGTAAGCTGGGCCCTTCGTTTCTCTGCCTCCTCTTGTCGGCGTTTTTGTCGTGTAAAGTTATATATGGCTTTGTTGACATCCGTCGTAAGAATGCCTTCGTCAATACCAAGTCTATTCGAACATTCTCGGATGTAGAGTGATCTTTTCAGGTTATTCGGAATCCTGGAAATTGAAGAAACGATATCTTCAATAACCTTGGTCATTTGAATAGGGTCACTCGCCGCGTCCTCCTTGAGCAGATGTGTTTTGAAAAAGATAAAGTCTTCTGCTTTTTCCTCTATATAAAGTTCAAATTCAGATTTGCCGACAAGCTTGAGATAAGAATCGGGATCCTGATCTTCAGGTAGCAGGACTACTTTGACATTCATGTCCTGTTCAAGGATAAGGTCAATCCCGCGAAGCGCAGCTTTGATCCCTGCCAGATCACCATCGTACAGAACAGTTATGTTTTCAGTATTTCTTTTAATTAGTCTGATCTGACCTTCTGTAAGCGAGGTGCCCGAGGAGGCGACAACATTCTGAATCCCGGATTGATGCAGTGAGATGACATCTGTATAACCTTCAACTAAAAGACATTCATCTTTTTTTCGAATGTCTGTTTTGGATTGATAGATGCCATAAAGCACCTTATTTTTTACATAAATCGCAGATTCCGGTGAATTGATATATTTAGGAATTTTCTTATCCTTTTTCAGTGTCCTTCCACCGAATGCAATCACCTTGCCGGATAGGTTGTGGATTGGAAACATTACCCTTTCGCGAAAGAAGTCGAATTCCCGATCACTAATTAATCCGACTTCTTTCATAAGATCCAGATTATAGTCTTTGTCTAAAGCAGCAGCTTTCAGAGCAGTTGGACCTTTGATGGCGTATCCTAATTCGAACTTTTCAATCGTATCCTGGGTAAATCCTCTTTCTCTGAAATAGGGGAGTGCTATTGTTTTACCTTCATCATGATTGGATAGGTTGTTTTTAAAGAATTCCAATGCAAAATCATTGATGATATAGAGACTGTCGGCATGACTTTGTTGTTCCCTTTCTTCATCAGATTGGTATGATTCCTCGATCTCAATCCCATATCGTTTAGCCAGCGTTTTGATTGCTTCAGGATAAGAAAGAGAATCATGTTCGATTAAGAATCCTATACTATTGCCAGCTTTACCACATCCAAAGCATTTATAAATATTCTTGCTGGGAGATACTGTAAATGACGGAGTTTTCTCATTGTGGAATGGGCATAAACCAATCATATTTGCACCTCGTTTCTTAAGGACGACATAGTCTTCTACAACATCTTCTATCTGTGCGGTGTCGAAAACTCGTTGTATGGTGTTTTGAGAAATCATCAAATAGAACGAACAAAGATTGAATTTAAAAGGATAAGCAAGTTACTGATAAATATAGATTGGATAGTCATATACAGAAGATTGTCACAATTTTGAAAAAAGCAGGTTTTGGGTCCCTAATTGGGTGGATATATTTCTACCTTTGAATCCCGTAATGAAATTTTGCAATTAGGCTCCATTCCCTAATAATCCATAAATTTTCAATGACAAAATTCATCTTCGTTACGGGCGGTGTAAGTAGTTCTTTAGGCAAAGGAATAATTGCTGCATCTCTGGGAAAATTACTTCAGGCAAGAGGCTTCAAAGTCACTATTCAAAAATTTGACCCTTACATTAATGTTGATCCGGGCACATTGAATCCCTATGAACATGGCGAATGCTACGTGACCAATGACGGCGCAGAGACGGATCTAGATCTTGGCCACTATGAAAGATTTCTTGGTGTGCCTACTTCACAAGCCAATAATGTAACTACAGGCCGCATCTATCAGACGGTTATCAATAAAGAAAGAGCTGGCGAATATCTGGGCAAAACTGTGCAGATCATCCCTCACATTACGGATGAGATTAAAAGGCGCATGCGCCTTTTAGCTCAGAACAACGAATACGACATAGTCATTACAGAAATTGGTGGCACAGTTGGAGATATCGAGTCACTACCATATCTCGAGGCCATCAGACAATTAAGAATGGATCTGGGGCGTGATTATAGTCTTGTGATACATTTAACCCTGATACCCTATCTGAGAGCCGCCGGAGAGCTGAAAACAAAGCCTACACAGCACTCTGTAAAAGAGCTTCAAGAAACTGGAATTCAACCAGATATCCTTGTCTGTCGCACAGAACATGAGATAGGAGAAGATATCAAACGAAAGCTGGCTTTGTTTTGCAATGTTGAGATTGAAGATGTAATCGAAGCTATAGATGCTAAGACGATATACGATGTACCCAATCTTATGCTCCAAGAAAAATTGGACATGAGGGTGCTCTCAAAGCTCAACTTCAGAAATGCCAAAACCGTCAACCTCCAGCAATGGAACAATTTTCTCAAGAAATTGAAGAATCCATCATTCCGGATAAAAATTGGTCTTATCGGTAAGTACAATGAACTTCAGGATGCATACAAGTCTATTCATGAATCCTTTATCCATGCAGGAGCTGCAAATGATTGCAAGGTAGATGTAGTACCCATTCATTCTGGAAACCTGGAGTCCGCCGATATAGGCAGTGTTCTAAGTGGATTAGATGGAGTTCTGGTTGCTCCGGGATTTGGAGAAAGGGGAATAGAGGGAAAGATCCTTGCAATCCATTATGTGCGTGAAAACAAAATCCCTTTCTTTGGAATATGTTTGGGGATGCAGTGTGCTGCTGTTGAATTTGCACGAAATGTATTGGACCTAAAAACAGCAGCCTCCACAGAAGTAAATGCCAATACTGATGTACCTGTGATAGATTTGATGCCTGAACAAAAGAAAATCACTGCAAAAGGAGGTACCATGCGTTTAGGAGCATATGCTTGCCACCTTCAACAAGAATCCAAGTCATTTCATATTTACGGAAACCGGGAGATATTTGAACGTCACCGTCATCGTTACGAGTTCAATAATGAGTACTTAGAACTTTTTGAAAATAACGGAATGAAACCAGCAGGGGTCAATCCCGAAACAGGACTAGTGGAAATCTTAGAACTCACAGATCATCCATGGTTCATAGGTGTGCAATTTCATCCTGAATTAAAAAGTACGGTTGAGAATCCGAGTCCGTTATTTGTATCTTTTGTTGCGGCTTGCAAGACGTATAAGTACGACAATTCTAAGGAGAAACTAGCGATCAATGCGTAAGCTACAGCTGGAGGAACTCAATCGAGATTCCCTTTCTGAATATCATAACAAAGAAAAACCGAAAGTAATCGTAGTCCTGGATAATATCCGGTCGGGGAATAATGTGGGTTCCATATTTAGAACATGTGATGCATTTGCCTTCGAGAAGATTATTCTTTGTGGATATACACCACAACCTCCTCATAAAGAAATCAATAAAACTGCTATTGGCGCACACTTATCGGTTCCGTGGCAACATTTCGATGAAATAAGTTCTGCCATTGCTCAACTCAAATCTGAAGGATATCGGATATATGGTATTGAGCAGACATCGGAAAGTGTTCTTCTTCAAGATGCCCATTTCTCCAGGGAAGATTCTATTGCCTTGGTTTTTGGAAATGAGGTGAATGGGTTGACTGATGATATATTACCCCATTTGGATGAAGCTATTGAGATCGATCAATATGGCACGAAGCATTCACTTAATGTAGCTGTGTGTGCAGGAATGGTACTTTGGGAGGTCAACAAAGCGGTAAGAGAACTGCTCTAAACCAGAATGTCAAACAGGAGTTTGTTGTTATTCAAATGTTCGTAGTGAATGTGTTTATCCTCCATTTTTTGAATCAGTCTTTCATAATCACTTTTAGTAGCACATCGAATTCCAACCACAGCTGGTCCGGAAGTTCTACTAGTTTTTTTTGTGTACTGAAAATGTGTGATGTCATCATTCGGTCCGAGTATTTCATTCAAAAAGTCCCGGAGTGCACCCGCACGTTGAGGAAAAGTTATGATGAAATAATGTTTTAGCCCTTCAAATAGTAAGCTTCTTTCCTTTATTTCCTCTGTTCTGGTAATATCATTGTTACCACCACTAACAAGACAGACTATGTTTTTCCCTTTAATCTCTTCTCTGCAATGTTCTAATCCGGCTATTGAGATGACACCCGCGGGTTCAACTACAATAGCTTCATGATTATACATATCCAGAATATAGGAACATATACGTCCTTCAGGAACCAATAAGAGATCGTCGAGTATAGTTTTACAAATGGTGAAAGGATAATCACCAACCTCCTGAACCGCCGCTCCATCAACAAATCTGTCGATCTTTTCCAGTCGTACCACTTTACCTTCTGACAGCGCATTATACATAGCCGGAGCACCTTCTGGTTCCAGACCAATAATTTTCGTACTTGGAGAGACCTGTTTGCTATAACTACCAACTCCTGCAGCAAGACCTCCGCCTCCTACAGGTAGCAAAAGATAGTCGATATTTCCATCCTCAAATTGATCAAAGATTTCTTTACCAACGGTCGCTTGTCCGGTAATTGTAGCCCTGTCACTGAAAGGATGTATGAAATGAAGGTTCTCTTTGTCAGAAATCTTAATTGCTTCTCTGTATGCCTCATCATAAGTATCTCCGACCAATATGATTTCGACATATTCTTCTCCAAATGTTCTGACTTTTTCGATCTTTTGCCCGGGAGTAGTCACAGGCATAAAAACCTTACCCTGAACTTTCAATGCCTTGCAAGCAAATGCAAATCCCTGTGCATGATTCCCTGCACTTGCACAAACCACGCCATTGGCCAATTGTCTCTCAGTGCAAGTTGCGATATTGTTATATGCGCCACGGATCTTGTATGAGCGAACAACCTGTAAGTCTTCTCGCTTTAAATAGATATTGGCTTCGAATTTCTTAGAAAGCCAATCATTTCTCTCAAGCGGAGTCTTTCTTGCCACTCCCTTTATCCTGTGATATGCTTTTTCGATTTCGGACAATTCAATCAACTGTGTAGAATTTGGTGCTATGGTTCTGAGTTTCAAAATTTCAAGTTTTCGCTTGTGTTAACTTTAATAAATCAAAAGGCCATTAGTGCTTTACCAACGGCCTCTGATTTCTGATTTCTGATTTATTTTGTTATTTATTTTGCTCTTTCAGGACGTAAACTTCGAACTACGGTTCCTGTACGCCACATTTCAGATTCCCTCAATTCTTTTAATTCTTCTTCAAGTTTTTCCCGATAATCTGCTTGTGAATTGCTGTCAATTGATCTTTGCGCTTCGTTGCCTTTTGCAACCTCACCATAGAGTTCAACGAAAACAGGTTTTACTGCATCTCTAAACTTATTTTTCCAATCTAAGGCGCCCCTTTGAGCAGTGGTGGAGCAATTCGCATACATCCAATCCATGCCATTTTCAGCCACCAGTGGCATCAGCGATTGTGTCAATTCTTCAACAGTTTCATTAAATGCCTCCGAAGGGCTGTGTCCGTTGCTTCGAAGTACATCATATTGAGCTTCAAAGATTCCTGCAATGGCGCCCATTAAGGTTCCTCTTTCCCCTGTCAAATCACTGTATACTTCTTTTTTGAAAGTAGTCTCGAACAAATATCCGGACCCAATTCCAATGCCGAGAGCGACCACTCTTTCAAAAGCTTTGCCAGTAGCATCC
>JAHHJQ010000093.1 GCA_018680005.1 Bacteroidia bacterium
TGGATAATATTGATCCACGCCTTTAATGACTCCGAAATCCTGGTTGTTGTTGTATTCAAAAAATGCAATCTCTTCAATGGTTCGCGAAATATATCGGACATTATCCAGCTTTGAAATGGCTTCTGTCGCTGCCGGGTCTTCTTCGAAAAACTTACCCCTGGCAAGCTCAATTTTTACGTCCGGATTGAAATATCCAAACATATCTGTAATCAAATCTCCAAAGCCATTAAAAACAGAAAGGACAAGGATGAGCGCCGCAGTTCCTATGGCAATACCCAACACCGAGATACCGGATATGATGTTAATCGCATTGGGGGTCGATTTTGAAAAGAAATATCTTTTGGCAATTCGGCGACTAAATCCCATTAATCTGAATTTCGGAGAGCAGAAAAACTCGCTTTCTGCAAAATGGATTTGTATATCGCGGATTGTATTTGGGGTCTGACGTTCATATCTCCCCACTTATTATTGTGCATTGAAGGATATGTACGGTTCGCCAAAACCACAATCACCAGGTCTTCTTTAGGATCTACCCAGACACAAGTTCCTGTGAATCCCAGATGACCAAATGTTTCTTCTGAAACCAGGTCGGACACATTCTGAGATCTTAGGGTATCCAGTTCCTTCATATCAAAACCTATCCCGCGTCTTGAACTCCCTTCATATCGAGTGGTGAACGTCCTGATCGTTTCAGGAGTCAAATAATCTTCCCCTCCATAATGTCCCTGATTGAGTAACATCTGGTAGAGAATAGCAAGATCATTGGCAGTAGAAAACAAACCGGCATGACCGCTCACGCCTCCTAATTGAGCAGCCCCCATATCATGAACAAAACCATGTACTTTGGTGTCTCTGAAATATTGGTCTTCCTCGGTTGGCACGATCTGATTTTTATCATATTTCTCGTGTGGATTATAGGTAGTCGAGCACATTCCCAACGGTGTACAGAACTGTTCTTCAACGTACTCATCCAAAGGGTTTCCAACCTGCTTGGAAATCAATTCCGCAATCATATAAAACCCAAGATCACTATATCTGTAGTTCTTATTAGGTCGCATTTCCGCTTCATAGATTTGCTGCCAGATACTATCGCGAAAATCAGATCGCATATAAAGCCCATCGGCAACTTCTATATTGAATTCCTCATCCGACTTGGAACGATACCATTTAGCATCAGGTTTGGCTCTTCTTTCGTTTCCTTTTACAGTTTGCTTATAGAAAGGTATCCACGGTTTGAGTCCACTATGATGCGTCATGATTTCACGTAATGTCAAATCTCCTTTGGTAGTCCCTTGAGCGGACGGGATGTATGTTTTCAAAGGTTTATCCAGATCCACCTTTCCTTCTTCCACTAGCTTCATTACGGAGGTAGTCGCGGCTGATGTTTTAGTCACTGACGCCAGATCATAGAGATCTGTGATCCTCACCGGCTGCTGCTTAGCATAGGTATGGAAACCAAAAGCTTCTTCATATACAACCTTGCCGCGGCGTGCAACCAGTACTACTCCGCCAGGGGTAGCAGCCGTATCAATAGCATGCTCAAATATGTCCCGAATTTCTGAGAGACTATCCGAACTCATTCCGACGCTTTCAGGTAGACCATACGTAAGTCTTTTAATGGAGGGAGACTGGATGCCCTGACCAAATTGGAAAGTCTCGGAAGCTGTTACCGGTAATCGTCCACTGATGTCAACTGCACCAAATAAAACTTGTGCCGTGATATCCATAACATCATCGCTTTCTTCATATGCCTGAAGAATGGCATCAACATCTTCAAAATATTTCAAGGCATATGGATTCCCAAAATGAACAAATATCGACTTGTTCGAGTCTGTGATCTTTGATATAAGTGCTCTGTCAATCTCGGACAATCCGAAATCTTTTGTGGCATAAGAGCTCAAGTCATGAACACTAAGAATTACCAGATTATATGTTTCGAGTGCTTTTAGCAAATTTGTCTGATCCGATTCTGAGGCATCGTGCCCAATATTAAAGTGCTCGACCCTGGTATACCGTGACAAAGATTGCTGAAATGTATTGACATCGTTAGAACCAATTGCTACACTGGCTATCTTTTGCTGCACATCATGAATAGGAATTGTTTTATTATCATTTCTAACCAGGGTCAATGCATTTTGAATCAACTTCCTCTTTAAGACGATGCTCTTCGGATTATTAAGATCATCCAGGATTGAAGAGATTTGTACTGGTGCATAATTGCCCAATCCGAGATCATATTTTGCTCTCAATATCTTCTTGACCCTATTGTATATAGTAGCAGTATCCAGAATACCAGATTCCAGATATGTCCCGATTCTATCAAATGCGGCCTCCATATCCTCTGGCAATAGCAACACATCATTTCCTGCCAGCAAAGCTTTAGCTTCCACTTCACCCGATTCATGATGTTTGGTAACACCTTTCATATCTAATGCATCAGTGAAGGTGATCCCTTGATAATTTAATTCGTTTCGCAGCAACTCCGTGACGGCTTTGGGAGACAAGGTAGTCGGTAAATTCTCAGTTTCATCAATGGCAGGAACTTGCAAATGAGCGATCATCATGCTTCCTATTCCCTTATTGGCCAGTACACGGAATGGGTACAATTCAATACTGTCCAGTCTGGTCTTATTATGTGTAATGACAGGTAAATCATAATGTGAGTCCACATCCGTATCGCCATGACCAGGAAAATGTTTAGCGCAGGCCAATACACCGGCATCTTGTAAACCCTTCATGTACATATAACTCTTCGCCGTGACATTATACTTGTCTTCACCAAAGGATCGTGTATTAATGACGGGGTTGGCAGCATTATTATTCACATCAACAACCGGCGCAAAATTGACATGAACACCGAGTCTTTTCAATTGCTTTCCTATGTCTACACCCATCTCGTAAATGAGTTCGTCATCTTGAATGGCACCTAACATCAGTTGTCTTGGATAGCTGATCGTCGAATATTTCATTCGCATGCCGATACCCCATTCCGCATCAATAGACAACCATAAGGGTACTTTGGATAATGCCTGGTACTCATTCGTATAACGAGCTTGTGTTTCCGGATCACCTTGAAAAAAACACAAACCTCCGATATGGTATTCTTGAATCAGTTGTTTGATCTCCTCCTTGTGTTCCCCCCCACGATTGGAGTACGCTCTGAGCATAAAGAGCTGTCCTAACTTTTCTTCAAAACTTAGTTGATTAAAAGTTTTTTCAACCCAGGCTTCTTTGGCAGCCTCATTTGGATCTGTATTTCTATCATCCACTGCCGGCCAGAGTAGAAATGTAATTATCAGAAAGTAAAATTTCACCTGAATTTCTCGAATTTTAGTTATCAGTTATCGAACGCATTGGGGTCAAGGGCTAATGCCTTTGATCTTGTTTCGTTTTGATTTTGCGTATCACCGACGTAAAAATACGCTTTACTAAGGTTAGCCCAAGCCTGGGCATTATTTGGTTGGAGTTCTGAAGCTTTTCGAAAATATTGAATCGCCAGGGAATGGTTGCCCTCGACACCATAAGTCACACCCAGTAGTCGATTGGTTTCATAGTCATTGGGGGCAAGATTAACCGCTTGCATAAGATATTGTTTGGCTTTATTGATGTCTCCTAATGTTTCGCCAAAATGTCTACCGGCTTGTTTGTAGGTAATGATGAGATTATTCATGGCTTCCTGATAATCCGGGTCCAATCGAAGGGCCTGGTTATAATCTAAAATGGCGATATCAAAGTTCTTGAGATTGTTATGTGCATTCCCACGAAGCAAATATGCATTCTTGTAGTTGGGATGAACCGCAAGTGCACGATCCAAGCTGGCGACGGCCTTATTTAGTTTGGCTTCTTTTTCAGATCCTTCGGCCAACTGGCTAGCCTGGGCAATCAAAGTACCACCGACGGCATTTTGCAACTTGGCACTATTGACCGATACTTCTGCATCGGTCAGAAATAAGGTGTCATTGGTTTTCCAATCGAAATTTCTGACAAAAGTTTTGGTACCATACCCAAGTGCTATCACAACCACCGAAATCAGGGCCAGCTTATCATAGTTATTGTTCCTGATCTTTTGGCTTATCAGAAGAATAGCATAGGCCAAAGCCAGACAAAAACCAACACTAGGCATATACATAAATCGCTCGGACATATTTGTACCGATTGGAAATACTATGTTAGATACTATGGATAGCGTAGCAATAAAATAGATAGCTGTGAAAGACCAGATGGATTTCTTTTTTATGCCGGTTATCGCAAAAAAAGCAATCGCGATATAGACAACTGCACTTAGAATCACTTGCCAGTCACCAAAGCTCATGATATCGATATGTCGTGGATAGTAGTCATGGGTAAGTGGATGAGGGAAAATCAGCAGTTTTATATACAGGCCTAAAGTGTATATAATAGTGGCTAGCTTTTCACCACCACTAAATGGAACATAGATGTTGCCATTGATTTTGACAAAGGGATTGTTCATCAATTCCATTGGCTCTGCCCCAAAGTTGACATCCAATACCGAAAATCGAAGAATCAAGAAGACAATTGTTGGAATCAGAAGCCACCCCAGGTATTTCATTCCTTTTGTCAAATCGGATTTGGTGAAGTAGACAAATGACAGCGGAATAATGGCAAGAAATGTAATCGTGTTTTCCTTTGACATCAATCCGATAAAAAATGCAACGACTGCCATGACCGTATACTTTAATGCTTTGGTATCATGTGCACGAAGTAAGTAGTACAATGCACCAAGTCCACCCAACAGTGCCATGATTTCATCCCTTCCTTTGATATTGGCTACTGCCTCAGTATGCATCGGATGTGTAACAAAGAGCAATGAAGCAAGCAACGGCAACAGGTACTTCATTACCTGGGTTTTTTGCGAAGCCATCAATCGCAACAGGATGATATACAACAAGACTCCTGTGAATGCATATAGCAAAACGTTGATGAGATGACCAATAAATGGTGTGTCACCAAAAATCGCCTGTTCTAGTGCAAACATGATTAGCGTAAATGGTCGGTAACGACCACCCTGGACAAGATTCGCTTTGCCTTCCTCTTTAAAAAAGCCAAAGAAGGTATCCTTGGTCAATATGCCTGGTATACCGGAAAATCCCTCTTGCGTATACATATTGTCCGTAATGACTATAGCATCATCCATCACATAGTCATGGGTCAAGGTATTTGCATAGAGCAAAAATCCCAATATGAACAAACCGAGTTTTACCTTTCCTATCTCTCGGAACCAGGAAGATTTCTTTGTCGAAGAAACCCTCGTATTCGTCTTTTTTGGCATTTTCGCCTTTTTGTTCTTACTCAAAATCTACTGGAATTGAACAATTATTCTTTATTTAGGATACCCGTAAAAAGGTTTCTGGTTACGAATTTAGTTAACGATGATACAAGCTGTACCAAATCAGGGGCTTATACATTGATCTTTTCTATAATTTCAAAATATTCCTAACAAAATAGTATTCAAAAAATGCTGCCAATGAAAAATCTGTTATATGCATGTCGGTATTTGGCCATGCTGTTATTGGGTTTTGTATTCATTCAGAGTATTTCTGCTCAAAATGAACCCGGTCCAATCACACACACCTATGCCATTGAAAATGCAACAATCATTACCAAACCCGGTCAGATGATCAGCAATGGAACCGTGGTCGTGAAAAATGGCCTCATCCATGCTGCAGGGACCAATGTTTCTATTCCCAGCAATGCCAAAGTTCTAAAAGGCGATTCTCTCTTTGTATACGCTGCATTCATTGATGGTCTTTCCCATATAGGTGTACCGAAACCTAAAGCGGAAGCGAATAACAACCAACAGAGAGGTAGAGGCAATAATCAAAGACAAGGTGATCCCGGCAACCCCACTAACGAAAGGGCAGGCATCACCCCGGATGGTAGTGTCCAGGATAAACTAAAGCATGATGATAAGAGCATTAGTGATTATCGGAAGGTTGGTTTTGGCGCTGCACACACTGTTCCAAGAGGACGCATGCTTCCTGGCCAAGGTTCAGTCATCGTTCTGGAAGGCACAGATAGTGAAGACCTTGTTTTGAAAGCTAGTACTTCCACCTTTGCACAACTTAGAGGTGCAGGGGGTGTATATCCAGCAACTGTTATAGGCGTGATGTCCAAATTCAGAGAACTTTACAGACAAGCTGAACAGGCCAGGGCGCACATCGATAAATACAAAATGAACCCCACTGGTATCGCAAGACCCAATTATGACGACGCGATCCTTGCTTTGATCCCGGTTGTAAAGAAAGAAGTTCCTATTTACTACATGGCAGAAGATCATTTGGCCATGAGCAGGGTTATGGCATTGCAAAAGGAACTGGGCTTCAAACTTGCGTTTGTGGGTGCTAAAAAAGGCTGGCATCATATCGATGCAATTAAGTCAAAGAATATCCCTGTTTTCTTGTCCATGGATTTGCCAAAAGCTCCTGCTGACAAAAAGAAGAAAGAGAAAAAGAAAGCAACTGCTGATAACGAACCCGAATTAGAAGAAGGTGGTGAAAAAGCAATGAAAGAGGAACCCACAGAATTTGACAAAGAAAAAGAAGCGCTACAGGCTCGAAAAGATCAGGAGTATAAAGACTATGTCGCTCAGGCGGCAACATTTGCAAAAGCAGGCGTCAACTTTGGATTTATTACTGAAGGCACCAACGGCAAAGATATTCATGGCAATCTGAGAAGGATGATAGAGCATGGATTATCTGAAGATGCAGCACTGGCAGCATTGACAACATATCCTGCACAACAACTGGGTGTATCCAGAATGCTAGGTTCTGTTGAAAAAGGAAAAGTTGCCAATCTTATGGTAACCAATATGCCATATTTTGAAGAGAAAGCAGCGATTAGATATATGAT
>JAHHJQ010000106.1 GCA_018680005.1 Bacteroidia bacterium
TACCTGTGTCAATCATAGATGCAAATACCGGAATTGAAGCAATAGACAAGGCCATCGAGGAATTATATCAGACCGGTTACATGCATAATCACGTCCGAATGTACACAGCAGCTATCGCTTGTAACAATAGCCAAAGTCATTGGAAGATACCAGCCCAATGGATGTACTATCACCTGATCGATGGAGATTGGGCCAGTAATGCCCTTAGCTGGCAATGGGTGGCCGGCTCCAATGCTAACAAGAAGTATTACGCCAATCAGGAAAATATCAACAAATATTGCTATACCAGACAGCAAAGTACCTTTCTGGATGTGCCCTATAGTGCATTCAACCAAATGAGTATCCCGGAGGTGCTTCAGGAAACGAGTACTCCTGAATTCAAAACTACCCTGCCGACGACTTCGAACCCCACAATCGATGCGTCAGTGCCAACGCTAATCTACAATTATTACAATCTCGACCCGAACTGGAGATCATCAGAAAAAGCCAACCGCATATTACTCATGGAACCTTCAAAATTTCAGCAATACCCCATTTCTAAAAATGCAATGGACTTCATGTTGAATCTGGCGAACGACAACATTGAAGACATACAGATATATGCTGGAGAATTCCAGGAGCTGCAAAAGAATTTCGACATCCAGGATATCATTTACAAGGAACATCCACTGAACTACAATTATTCAGGCAAGGAAGATCCCAGAGACTGGATGTTTTCAGTGAAAGGATACTACCGTTCTTTTTTTGCTTTTTGGAAGAAATGTAAAATGGAACTGAAATGAAAGACCTGTCTTGTAACATCGTCTGGCTCAAGAGAGACCTGAGAACCCAAAACCATGCAGCCCTGCATGCTGCTGAAAACGATGGATCCCCATATCAGATCATCTACATATTGGACAAGCAACTGATCCAACATCCTGATACTTCACAGAGACATCTTCAATTCATCTATCACTCCATCCAGGATATGAATCATACCCTGTCTCCATTCAATCGAAAGGTGGACATATGGTATGGTAACTCTGACCAGGTTTTTGATTACCTGACACAAAATTTTCGAATAAAAAAAGTCTTCTCCTACCAGGAAACGGGTGTAAAAATCAGTTGGGATCGGGATAAACAGGTTAAGACCATTCTAGAAAAAAATGGAATCCTCTGGCATGAATTCGCAACCAATGGTGTCGTGAGAGGTATCCGAAATCGAAAAGGATGGGACAAGCGATGGTTTCAAACAATGCACCTGCCTATTATCGAAAATCAGTTTTCAAGAAGTGCGTTACAAGCAATAGATCACTCTTTTGAGCTACCCGAAGATGTAGAAAAATCACTGCAGCACCACCCTACGGAATGGCAACCTGCCGGAGAAACAAAGGCATGGCAGTACCTCCAATCCTTTACTGAACAAAGAGGATTTAACTATCATTTTCATATTTCAAAACCTTCAGAAAGCCGAAAATCATGTTCACGCATATCTCCATACCTGGCATGGGGGAATCTAAGTATTCAACAGGCTTATCAACACATAAAAAATCATCCCAACTATAGTCAAAATAAGCGGGCATTCTCTGCTTGCCTTGCACGGCTCAAATGGCACTGCCATTTCATTCAAAAGTTCGAAGTAGAATGTGCATACGAGACACATTGTATCAATAGAGGGTACGAATTGCTGGAGCGGACACCCGATGTGTCTAAAGTCAAGGCATGGCAATCCGGTAATACGGGATTTCCGCTTATAGATGCGTGCATGCGGGCGGTAATTACGACTGGATGGCTTAATTTTAGGATGCGGGCCATGCTGGTTTCTTTCCTCTGTCATCATCTTGATCAGGATTGGCGCAGCGGGGCATATCATCTCGCGCAGCAATTCCTTGATTATGAACCGGGGATCCACTACCCTCAATTTCAAATGCAAGCCGGCACTACAGGAATTAATACGGTACGCATTTATAATCCCGTGAAACAATCATATGACCATGATCCCGAGGGAAAATTTATCAAGCAATGGATTCCCGAGCTACGAGCGTTGTCAGCAGCTCAGATTCATGAACCCTGGAAGTTGACCTCAATGGAACAACAGTTATATGGGGTGATCATCGGTAACGATTACCCTGCTCCGATAGTAGACCTTACCAAAAGCGGCAAGATCGCAAGAGCAAAGATCTGGGGCCACAGAAGGTCACCTGAAGTGATCAAAGAGAAAGAAAGAATTTTAAAAACACATACACGAAGAGGATAATGTATCTATCAAATCAAGACATCGAAAGCCTTCCACGTATTCGACGAATCAATATCATTAATTCCATTTCTGGTATCAAACCTGCGAATCTGGTCGGTACCCAATGTGATGAAGGACTCGCAAATCTTGCTATTTTCAGTAGTGTTGTGCACTTGGGAAGCGACCCGGCTTTGATCGGTTGTGTCTTTCGGTCACAGCATAGCAGGACCCAGGACACGTATCGCAATATCAAGGCCTCAGGAGTGTATACCATCAATCAGGTTCCTGCTGAATTGATGGAAAATGCCCATTTTACATCTGCCAAGTTTGAGCGAGAAGTCTCTGAATTTGACCGATGTGGATTTAATAAGGAATATCACTTTGATTTTCCAGCCCCATTTGTAAAAGAGAGTCGGCTTAAACTGGGTTTGGAAATGATAGAAGAAATACCCATTCAATCCAATGGTACGATACTGATGATCGGTAGAATCATGCATTTGATTTTCCCGGATGATATGATGGATGCAGAAGGCAATCTGAATCTGGAGGTTATTGACGGTATCGGGATTGGTGGTGTCAATACCTATTATAGCTTGAGGAAAGTAGATCAGTTTCCATACGCACATAAAGAAACGGTACCCAAGCTTTGAAGCCATGAAAAAACAACACCTGCCGACCAAAATTTGTCCAACCTGCAAAAGACCATTTAACTGGCGAAAAAAATGGAAGTACAATTGGGAAGAAGTCAAATATTGCAGTGAACGATGCAGAAGAAATCGCAAGGCCAAAAGTTGATCGTATGGAAGTAGCCCTTATATTTCCTCACCAGCTTTTTGAGCAAAACCCAATGTTCCGACCGGATATAAAAGTCTATCTGATAGAAGAGTATCTCTTTTTTAAGCAATATCGGTTTCACAAACAAAAGCTCGCCTTTCATCGGGCTTCGATGAAAGGCTACGAACAATATCTCAAGGACAAGGGATATCAGGTGACCTATAT
>JAHHJQ010000117.1 GCA_018680005.1 Bacteroidia bacterium
ATCCCAATGATATCGAGTCTATTCAGGTACTTAAAGGAGCTTCGGCTGCGGCGCTTTGGGGATCTCGTGCTGCAAATGGAGTTTTGGTAATTACAACAAAGAGTGGTAAGATTGGGAAGCCTAGAATTACACTGAAATCAACGCTTTCTTTTGATGAAGTGAATCAACGTTATGATCTACAAAGTTCTTGGGCAAGAGGACGAGGTGGTAGCCCGGCATCAACTACATCATCTACTGCTGAAGCATGGGGAGATTACTTACCAGACAGAGCAGGAGGAGCTAATACTTTCGACCAGTCGGGAGCGTACTTCGAAGCGGCGGATGGTACAAGATATTATCCGGTTACATCTTTTAATTCTCGAGAGTCATATTTGGATTCCAATTGGGATGCTGTTTTCGGAACCGGGGGTTTTTTCCAGAATGACCTTTCGATTAGTGGTGGAAACGAAAAATCCAATTATTTCTTTAGTCTGGGTAGACTAGATCAGGAAGGTATAGTGAAGAATTCCGATTATGATAGAACCAATCTGAGATTGAACAACAGATATTTCTTTACAGATTGGTTAAACATGTCATCAAAGGCCAGTTATTCACACATTAAATCCAATAGGATTCAACAGAATTCTAATGTGGGAGGATTACTCTTAGGTCTTTTGAGAACACCTCCGGATTTTGATACCCGCGATTATATTGGAACATATGTTTCTTCTTCCGGACAAACTTTCAAGAACAGACATCGGGCATATAGAAGACAGCTTGGTCAAAATGCAAATCCGATTTACAACAATCCATTGTGGACGACAAATGAACAAGAATCATCTAATGCAGTGGATCGATTTATTTTCTCCTCTGAGATAAAGGTTCTTCCTACCAGCTTCCTGGATATTACATTAAGAGGTGGAATCGATACTTATCAGGATAAGCGATTGTACTTCTTCCCAATTGGATCTGCATCTGGAACAAGATTGAATGGAAGATTTGATGAAGACGTCATTCGCCAGCAGGAGTTCAATTTTGATGCTATCGCAAGAGCCAATTTTGATATTAACTCTGATATCGGAATGATAGCAACTGTTGGATGGAACATTAATGATAGAAGGTACCAAAGAAACTCAACTGATTTGATCGGATTTCAGGCGGATGTCAGAAAACAGACTGTTGATCTGAATACTTCTAATGATGCAACTTCTATAGGTCGATTCCTAACGAACAGACGAACAAACAGAGGATATGCAACAGTTGCGGTTGATCTATATGATCAGGTCTTTGTCAATGTTGGTTTAGCTGTTGAATCAGCTTCAACTGCAGAAAATAGATTTGTTTATCCTTCGGCTGATGTTGCCTGGCAATTCACCGAGACTGCAGGCATTGGTGAAGGGATTCTCTCTTTTGGTAAGTTGAGAGGTTCATGGGGAAGAGTGGGAATTGCTCCTCCCGTACATGCTGCTCAAACATTAGCTGAAGGTGGGTTTGCTTATAGTACATATAGTGATCCGCTTGATATTAGCTTGTTCGGTGGTGGATTTAGGTTGGATGATGATAGAGGTAATCCTGCTTTAGATAATGAATTGAAAACTGAATGGGAAATAGGTACGGATTTGAGATTTTTTGATGATCGACTATCATTGGGCATGACTTATTACCAAAATAAGATTGAAGGTATCATCATCGCTACTGATTTAACACCATCATTTGGTTACGACACACAAATAGCCAATGCAGCTGATATGGAGAATCAGGGATTTGAATGGGATATAGATTACTCTGTTCTTCGAAATGCAGATTGGGATGTCGGTGTTTATGCCAACTGGAGTACCAATAATAATGAAGTAACCAATCTTGCAGGTACAGAAACTATTAACCTTTCACCGGGTGCATCAGTTAGTTCCAGAGCAATCGTGGGTCAACCACTCGGTGTATTGTTTGGTACTGGTTCACAGACAAATGCTGATGGATCATTTATACTAACGGATGATGGATTTCCAATTCTTACTCCAAGTCCAATCGTATTAGGAGATCCTAATCCGGATTGGAGAGGTGGTCTCGGAATAAGAGCATCTTATAAGAATTGGGATATTAATGCATTAATTGAGCATTCTGAAGGTGGTGTATTCTCACCAAGAACGCTTCACGTTCTTAATAGGTTTGGAGCTACTGCGGTAACGGCTAACAGGCAAACTCTTAGTCAAGACCTGTTGAACTATGCAGGAAATACCATTTCATCAGGAACCACGGTAAGGGGAAATGTCATGGACTTTGGAGGTGGATCGGTTCTATTGGATGAGACATGGTATCGAACAGGTATTGGAGGTGGATTTGGTGACAACCAGGCTTACAACTTCTCTATCTATGATGCGACATTTACAAGATTCAGAGAATTGTCATTAAGCTATACACTGGACAATCAGTGGTTAAAAGATAACACCAAACTAGGTTCTATAACCTTTACAGCGACAGGTCGAAACTTGATTCTATGGGATGACATTCCAGGTGTAGACCCAGAAATAAATCAAACTGGTGTTGGTAACGCACGGGGATTGGATTACTTCACGAATCCGAGTACAAAATCTTTTCTGTTCTCGTTAATTATCAATTATTAATTCAAACGCTAATTCTTTAAAAGACAAATACAATGAAAAATATATTTAAAAGTCTACTACTGCTCCTCGCTGTATTGACTGTGTCGTGCAAAGACTTAGTAGATGGTATCAATGATGATCCTAATGGAATCACCATTAGTGATGTAGATCCCCAGCTGTTCCTTGGTGGAACAATGTTGGCTAATACCGTATCACAAGTCGGACACCTCAATCGCATCGCTGGAATGTATAGCGGACAGTTGGTTGGTTTATCATCCCTATACTCTAATATTTATGGCTATAATCTTTCAACAGCAGAATCTGTTGGCACATGGAATGCGATTTATATCGGTGTGATTCCGAATGTTAGGCATATTAGGATCAACCTTCCGGATGATCGCCTTTTGGTAGGTATTTCCAAGGTTATGGAAGCTATGGCCATCGGGACAGCTGCATCATTATTTGGAGATATTCCTTATGAAGAAATCAATACGGAAGGCATTGATGATCCTAAATTTGATGGTCAGGTCGATGTCCTCATGTCAATGATTGATCTGTTGACGGAGGCCACTGGTGATTTGAGTGCTGCCACTTCAAGAGCTGTTACCGAAGATCTTTATTTCAATGGAGATAAGGACAAGTGGATGGAGGCTGCCAATACTTTGAAGGCGAGGTATTACATGTATCTAAAGGATTACAGTAATGCGTATTCATCTGCTCAAAATGGTATCTCTTCATCTGCAGGAACAATGAAACATATCCCAGTGGGTGAATCATCAACTGCAGAAGATAAGAATCTGTTTTGGGAGATATTGAATGGATCAAGAACAGGTGATATTGGCAATGTGGGTAGTTATTTGATGACAATTCTCGATCCAAGTGATGCAGCTTATCGTGGTAATGCTAAAACTGACGAAACAGCAAGATTTGGTTATTATCAAATAGATGAAGGTACAGCATCTGGTAATCAAGGTATCATTGAACAATACGAACCACAGCAAATCGTGAGTTTCGAAGAAAATCACTTGATATTAGCAGAGGCGGGTGCCAGAACAGCCGGATTTGGAACAGGTTTGACCCATCTTAATGAATTTAGAGCATGGCTTAATGGTGGTGGAAGATTGAATGCCAATTTTATTGGTATGATTGGTCCAAATGATTATCAAGCATATGATGCAGCTGACTTCGCAGCTGGTACTGGAATGGAGAACGCCGACGGTATAGATGCAACTCGTGCTTTGATCAGAGAAATTGTTGAAGAACGCTATGTATCCGGATTTGGTGAGTATATGCCATATGATGATGCCAGAAGATTGAGAAAAGCCGATATGGATGTATCCGTACCGTTTCCATTCAATATCGGAACAGCTACCGCGCATCCAGAAAGAATGCCATATTCAGACAATGAATTGAATACGAATGCAAATGGTCCTGGTGAAGACCCAGGTATATTTATCAAAACTGCTGTGAATCAGTAGGCTTCGAATTTATTCTAAGACATAAATCTTATTAACTTAAATCTCCGTGGGTCTCGATTCACGGAGATTTTTTATTTAACCAAATACAATCACTGACCTATGCGGTGTTATCTATTCTCTGCTGTAGTCTTACTTGCTACTTTTCAATTTGCATTTTCACAAGTCCATCTATCCGATGATCTCCAATTGAGAAACATTGGACCTGCCAACCAGGGAGGACGAATCGTTGACATCGAAGCCGATCGCAATGACTTTAAAATTGTCTATACTGCTGTTGCATCCGGAGGGGTTTGGAAATCTGTCAATGCCGGTACCACCTGGGAACCCATTTTTGATGATTATGAAACTGCCTCCATAGGAGATATTGCACTAGATCCAAAGAATAACAATGTCCTCTGGGTAGGAACTGGAGAGGCGAATAACAGAAACAGCGTATCCTGGGGGAATGGTGTCTACAAAACCAATGATGGCGGAAAGACTTTTCAGCATATGGGTTTGGAATCTACACATCAAATAGCACGAGTCATTATAAATTCAGAAGATAGTGATGATGTATGCGTATGTGCGATAGGACATCTTTGGGGGTATTCAGGAGAACGTGGTCTTTTCAGAACACAAGATGGTGGCGAGACCTGGAAAAAGATTACCAGAGGTTTGCCTGACGATGGGAAGACAGGATGTACAGATCTGGTCGTTGATCCTCAGAACCCCAAGGTGATGTATGCTGCATTCTATCATAGGCTGAGAAAACCATGGAACTTTAATAGCGGAGGAGAAGAAGGGGGTATTTACAAATCTACAAATGGGGGTAGATCCTGGAAAAAACTGGAAGATGGTTTACCAACACCAACTGGAAGAATTGGTCTGGCCATTTATGAAAAAGATCCAAATATCTTAATGGCCCTGGTAGAGGCCAAGCGATCCACCAGCCTGGATACATTGGGTTCAGGGGTATACAGATCTGAAGATGCCGGGAAGACTTGGAAATACGTCAATCTCTATAATAATCGTCCTTTTTACTATAGCCAGATTCGAATCAATCCACATGATGATCAACGAGTCTATTTGCTAACTACTCGATTTATGACATCCGTCGATGGCGGAAAGACACTCACCAATGGAAGTCAGGACCAGGAAGTACATGGAGATTTCCATGCTATGTGGCTGGATCCAAAAGATAAGGATCGATACTATCTGGGTGCCGACAAAGGAATGTCATTGACCCATGATCATGGTCAACATTTTCAATTGTATGACAACTTTGCCATTGGTCAATTCTATCGAATCAATTATGATATGCAAGATCCATATTATGTGCTTGGAGGGTTTCAGGACAATGGATCCTACGCGACGGCGAGCTTTTCGAGAGATGCTCGTGGCATCCTGAATGACAGCAATTGGAAAATGCACTGGGGAGACGGACAGAATGCGAATATCAATCCTAATGATTGGACTGAAGTCTATACCTCGATGGAGAATGGAAGCTTCTTCAAGTACAACGCAAAAACGCACTTCATCAAACGTATTTCAC
>JAHHJQ010000119.1 GCA_018680005.1 Bacteroidia bacterium
TTATCTAACAATGTATTTGATGCTTCGAACCAACCTGGAGGAATATATCAATTCGAGTTTAGGCTGGAAGACGGGATTGCCCCTTTAGGATGTGGTGAAAGCCAAACAATCGATGTTTATGTTAAACCCCACATCTCCGCCGATCTCGAGTTAGTAGATGCGGCATGTATCGGATCTCCTTCTGCATTGCAGCTTAATCTTTCGGGGTCAGCATTCTATGATGTTCATATCATTCAGGATGGTTTTGAAGACATCGAAATTTCAAATATTGAAAATGGTCATTTTTTTGAAAGCTTATTGGATGAAAATACTTCCTTTAGCATCGCTTCTATCACCGGTTCTTCTTCAAACTGCGGATTCGTAACCACTAAGGATACTTATACTTTTGAAGCTCGGAAATTGGAAGCTACGATTCAACCATCTATACTATTTGATGGGTATGGAGTCAGCTGCCCTGAGGCACAGGATGGCGCTTTATCAGTAGAGATAAGTGCAGGAACAGGGCCATATCGATACTCATGGAGTAATGGAAGCACTGCACCTTCGCTAGATAACATAAGTGCCGGATGGTATACACTAGCTTTAATCGATAGTGCTGGTTGTTTGTATATGGATTCATTTTTTGTGACTGCTCCCACACCTGTTCAATTGAATATCTCTGAATCCAATCCAGCTTGTTCCGAAGGTCTTGGCATTTTGACCTTAACATCAATAGAGGACCCCTATTCTGAATCATGGGATCTTTTCCTCGATGATGAAGCCATATTTGTGAGAAGCTTTCCTTTCATACGTCATGGACTATCAGACGGATATCATAGCCTAGAAATCATTAATGCCAAAGGTTGTGCAACAACATATGACTTCGAAATTCAGATTCCTGAAGCGCTACAAATTTATCAGCCAAACGAAATGATTTCCCTTGGTCAATCTGTAAATCTGGCTCCTCAGCTCAACTTTATTCCTCAATCTATTACCTGGAGTCCCTCTGATTATTTGTCATGTACAGAATGTCCTAATCCCATAGTCAATCAACCATTGAACTCAACGAATTACCTGGTCCAGGCAACGGATGACAATGGTTGTGCCATAGAGAAATTGATTCAGGTAACCGTAAAGAAGGAGCGACAAATTTTTTTGCCGACCGGTTTTACACCCAATGGCGATGGACAAAATGATCAATTGATTGTCCACAGTAGATCAGATCTGCAATCCATTGAATCCTTGGAAATCTATGATCGATGGGGAGAGTTGATATTTAGTACAACAGACATTGTTCCCTCTATTCCAATCATATATGATTGGTCTTTTAGAGGTAGTGAATTACCAGTGGGCACTTATATGTACAGAGTCAGGACTACCTTTATAGATGGAGTTGAGCTGGATTTCACAGGAAGTTTTGAACTATTGAGATGATCATTTAAATGTCGCCAACACCGGTAAATGATCTGAAACATCAGACTGATAATTTCCGATACAATCATCGATCACCAGGGTAGCGGACCTATCGAATCGATCTGCTAGTTCATTTGTACATAGGATATGATCGATATGGCTCGGAAACGATGGGTATGACCAGTATTCGCTATCACCCATAGCAATGTCCATATCAGCAAAGAAATAATCGTCTGTATCACCAATAAAATTTGCGAAAGGAGAACCGCCTCTAATGTCATCATTGAAATCTCCCAGAACAATCACATTGGCACTAGGAAATTTAGTGTCAATATAGACTTTAAGCTGACTGGAGGCAGTAGCTCTTCGTTGTTCACCATCACTACAACATTTCAAATGGATATTAATCAATTTGACATGTAAACCATTAATGTGACTGATATCCACTTCAACTGCTTCTCTTGGAAATCCAAAATGATCATTCTCAAAGAGGGATTTCATCGTTCCGAAGTTCACGATCTCAGAAGTCTTGTACAGGAATCCCAGTTCAATATCACCACTTATATTTTGAACCCTCGATTCCCATCCACCTAGTTGCTGCCCCAATGCATGAAACGAATTGATATTGCGGATCTCCTGAAAAGCAATTATGTCCACATTCATGTTGACAATGACATCTGCCAACTTGCCTATTGTGTTTCCGTTGAGCGGAAAAGTCCGGACGTTCCATGTCGCAATATCCAGTTCCTGGTTATCCATCGGAAGCAGACAATCTCGATACTGCTCCGCAACCGGTGTATTGTCCTCGATATTAATGCTCATAGTCTTTTGAGCGCCAATAGACAATTCAGCACCAATCACATTTAAAATTTCGAAATCGATCTGTTCAGTTTTGAGATCGTTATCAATGGCTGTATTGATTAGGATTTCGGCCTTTGAGCTCCCTGCGTCGGCAAGGAGTGTAATGGTATTTCCTGATGGTACCGGTGACGTTGTATAGTGCTGACCATAGGCACCGCTTACTTCATTGACTCCAATAATCACCGTTGAGTTAGCCTGGATTTCCTTACTAAAAATGACATCTATTACTATGTCCACACTTCCTTCCGTCAGATTTGCTGATTGCTGGGCAAACGCGACTTCTATAGTTTCAGCAGATCCACCTGCGTCTACATCAATGCCGCTTTCCTTACTACAACCAGAATTAATAACGATAATGATGAAGAAAGATATTAAATGTCGAATCTGAATCATTGTTCCAAATATATGAGTACCGGAAGATGATCGCTATATCCTCCTTTGTATGCTCCTGCATTAAAAGTTCTTAATGGTTTTCCTCCGGCATTCTTCTCTAGCATCCAGTCATCCGCAACGACTGTAAATGAATCTTTTTTGTAATGATAATTTTCACTTCTGCTATCCAATAGTCCCTGCGAAATAATGATCTGATCAAAAAGGTTCCAGACACCATTATATATTAATGTTCCATAGCCTTTTCTAAATGTGGGCAATGAAGTGTTATACAAACATTCATCATCGTTTAGCTTTATCCCCGCCTTTAAAATCTTACGAATACTTTTGTTGTTAGGATCATCATTGAAATCTCCCATGACTACAATTTTGGCATCCTTATTTTTTTCGAACACCTTATCAATTTTATCTCGTAAAAGTTCTGCAGCCAGCTTTCGTTTATCTGTTTTACCGCCCCAGCGCGAAGGCCAGTGATTGACAACGACATGGATCGTATCCTGCATAAACAATCCACTTACCCAAAGCATATCCCTTGTTCTGAATCTTGGTTCCTCCGGATCAGTAAGCGCAATTCTTTCAACGTTGAAAGGCTGGAATTTTGAGGGTTTATACAAAAGTGCTACGTCAACTCCACGTCTGTCAGGAGAATCAAAATGAACGATTTGATACTTATGCCTGGCAAGTTTTGTCTTTTGAATAAGATCTTCTAATACTTTTCGATTTTCAATTTCTGATAAACCTAGGATATCGGGACCTCCTGCCATGATATCGATGACATTACTGATATTGACAATCTTGGATTCATATCTTTTCTGATCCCATTTGAAATCTCCTCCGGGCAAAAATTCTTCATCATTGATCTTGATGTCATCCTCTGTATCAAAAAGATTCTCAACATTGTAGTATCCAATAGTACCAACAATACCTTTACCCGACTGTGCTCTTGATTCTAATACTGCCGTGATACTTAGCAAAAGTGATAAAAGGTTGATCAAAAACTTATACTTCATTTTACAAAAATACTGAGTGAAACCGCTCTATTTGACTAATTTTACACTATTAATAATAGCATAACTTTCACAAAGGTTTTGCTCAGAGGACTTAGATACTGAAAGCGGCATAATATCTCTTCGAGATCATTAAAACACATGAATATGAACAGAGTCCTTGTCTGTATCGCTTTTTTAGTATCTACTTCTCACATTGCTTTTGCTCAGCTCGGAACTGTATCCGGAACCGTTCTTGATGCAAGCTCGGGAGAACCCCTGGTGGCCGTCACTGTTATCGTAAAGGACCAGAGTTTTGGTGCAATCACTAATCTGGACGGAAGATTCATGATAGAAGATATTCCTGTTGGAGAATATGAAATCCAATTTTCCTATATCGGTTTTGAGCAACTGACCATTCCGTTTTCGATAACTGACGAATATTTAAATGCCGACCTTCTTGAAGTCGGTATCAATCCATCTGCCATAGGTCTTGAAGAGGTAGAGGTATTTGCAAAAGTGGGTGTGGACAGACGTACGCCTGTAGCTATTACCTCTATCACTACACAATCCATCCAGGAAAGATTTGCCGGAGCATCCTTACCCGAAATTGTACAATCCTCGCCTGGTATTTACGCTATCCAAGGTGCTGGAGGATATGGGGATAATGAAGTTTATATAAGAGGTTTTGATCAAACCAATGTGGCATTTCTTATTAATGGTATTCCGGTAAATGATATGGAGAATGGTAGAATGTTTTGGTCCAATTTCGCTGGTCTCAATGAAATCACCCGGCAGATGCAGGTACAGAGAGGATTAGGTGCTTCAAAACTAGCGATCAGTTCTATCGGTGGTACGATTAATATGATCACAAAACCAGCTGAAAGACGTGAAGGGGGACGGATAGAATACCAATTAGGTACCGGTTCATGGAATGAACGCATTCGTTTCACATATAATACCGGTCTTTCTGACAAAGGTTGGGCAATCAGTTTTCAGGGTTCACGCACCACCACAAATAATCCACTTATCGGATTGCCGGCTCAGGAACAAGGGAGTGTGTTGCCCGGAGCATTTACGGATGCGTGGTCTTATTATCTGGCGATATCTAAATCGATCAATGAAAGACATACACTGACATTCTGGGGATTTGGTGCACCTGTGGATCGAGGAACAACCTGGACACCGGATGATGAAACAAGAGATGCTTTCAATCTTAAAGATGTATATCAAAACAATGCCCTGGGTTTGTACAAAGGCGATCTTTTCAATGCAAGGAGAAACAAAATTCACAAACCGCTTATGGCATTGACCCATTTTTGGGATAAGGATGCTACAACTACAATTACCACCTCTGCCTATCTTTCACTGGCCAAAGTGTTGTCTACGCAACCGCGTGATGCAGATAATTCTCTGTTCTTTCCAATAAGAAGGGGAATTAGCGATCCAGATGTTGATGAATTTTTGGCATTCTCAGGAGACAACCTGATTAACTGGGATTATCTCTCCACAATCAATATGAATAGAGACAGGACTATCGAATATCCCAATGGGGATATCGCAACGCCTGCTGTTAGTGGAAATGCTTCAAGGTTTTATCTTGAATCTCGACACAATGACCATGAATGGGTTGGTCTGATCTCAAATATTCAGAAGAAATTCGAAAACGTCAATCTTATTGGAGGCATCGATCTCCGGCACTACAGGGGAATGCATTATGCGGAAGTGTTTGAGCTTTTTGACGGAGATTTCGTATTGAATGAAAGCTCCTTTGGAGACGAGTATAACAAACTTGCACCAAATGGTGTCGCACAGGTTGGCGACCGAATCAATTATGACTATGACGGTGTGGTTGACTGGGCAGCGGTATTTATCCAGGGAGAAGTCACCTTGGACAAATTTGACATATTTGGTACGGCTTCATATACCAATACCTGGTATAAGCGGATTGGTAATTTTTGGAATGGTCGGGACATCTATACGAATAACTCTGTGGGGGAGTCCGAGCAACAATCATTTGGCACATATACCATCAAAGCAGGCTTGAACTATCGTCCAACAAATAGGCATAATATTTACATCAATGGAGGCTTTTTTACACGGCCGCCATATCTCGTCAACACCTATGCTGATGCGAGATATAGCAATGAAATCAGAGCCGGTCTTACCAATGAAAAAGTATACGCTATCGAAGCCGGATACGGATATCGTACAGGTAAAATACGCGCTAACGTAAATGCTTACTTTACCAATTGGAAGGATAGAACCACAACCTTTGAAGCAGATAATGCGCAATTTCAGAATCTATCAGTAGGAGAAGAAGTACCCTTTGTAATTACCGGATTAAGATCTGAGCATAAGGGCGTCGAGGTAGATTTCGTTTACAACGTCAATCCAGCTTTAGAGATCAATGGATATCTATCCTTAGGGGATTGGGAATGGGCGGAGAATACCGTTCAGGAATTGACGATTACCACACCTGGAGGTTCTGTTACGGGAGAGTTTCCATTGGAGTTGAAAGGGCTGCCTGCAAGTACGGTTGCACAGACGACAGCGGGATTGGGACTTCACTATCGAGGACTTAGAAGTATGTACATCGGAGGAAGATGGAATTTCAGCGATGATATCTTTGTCCGGTATTCACCCGAAGATTTATTGGAAGGATTTATCACCAAAGATGTTATCGAACGGCCATTTGATTCATTTTCTATCTTCTCTATATACGCTGGACGCTATTTCAATTTGGGTGATAAACTATCAGGACGGTTATCAGCTTCTGTCAACAATGTATTGAATACAGAATATGTTCGTTGGGGATCATATTTCTTTGGAGATACCCAACGAGCATATGGTTATCCCAGAACATTTATTATTGGATTATCTCTAGACTTCTAACATGAAATATCTATATATCACATTAGCGATTTTTATCATCACATCATGTGGAAAAGATGAACGGTTTGACCAACCCATCATTACATTTTATCCAAACCTCGCAATGATGGTGGAAGAAGATGATAAACAAACCATCTCTATTCGGCTAGAAACAAGCAGGATTTTGGATGCCCCTGCGCAAGTAATTATTGAAGTTGTCAACGGAGATTTCCTAACCACAACACCTGCTATTACTAGTGGTCTTCTAACGCTGGATATGAGTGCAGGATCAAACGAAGCATTTTTTACAGTTTCAGCTGGCGATGATGTTTTACCTACAAGCTATGAAGCCATATTTAGGATTCAAAGTGTAACCGGTGCTCTTGCTGATATTGGAAATGGATCCTTTAGCCTATTTGTCATGGATACTGACCAGGAGGCCATCTTTGAAGATGATTTTCAAAGCCAAAATTTGAGCAAATGGACAACCTATGACGCAGGAGGATCCAATAATTGGAGGATAGATGATTTTTCAGGAAACTATTATGCGGATGTTTCCAACTTTCAAAACACAGGAGTTGGTGATGATTGGTTAATCTCACCAAGTATCAATTTTGATAATTATGTAGGTGAAATGGTATCATTTGAAACACTGACAGCATTTAATGATGCCAATGTTCTTGAAGTGGTCATTCTGAAAGATTATAATGGAGGCGACCCGGCTCTAGCAGAGAAGGTAGTTTTGTCACCTGCACTCGATCCCCACCGAGGCGGTGGATTTGGCGATTTTACGCCATCCGGTCTTATTGATCTATCACAGATCCAGGGTAATGGTAGTTTGGCTTTCCATTTTGATGCTATCGATGAGACTGACGGTGCACGTTGGCAAGTGGACAATGTAGTCATCTCGGGTGTCAATATCTCGGGTAGCAGTGGTACAGGAGGTGGTGGATCTATGAATGGACTATCCTTACCAATATCAGAAAACTTCGAAGGATGTCAGGATGATTTCGTTACACCCGATGGATTTATTGAAGTTTTTGGAGACGGATCCAAAACGGATCGTGGATGGGGATGCCGTCAGGAAGGCGTAGATGGCAGCAGGGCCGTAAGGGCTTCAGCTTTTGGCGGAGATGATGGATTCGATGATGCCTGGTTGATATTTGACAATCCCATTTTACTTTCCTCAGTCTCTTCAGCTTATCTTCAGGTCGATGTCAAATCCCGATTTGATGGTGATGGTAACCTGACATTATTGTGGTCCAGCGATTATTCCGGTGGAGCAAATCCTACGAGCGCATCATGGACTGAAGTCAATCAATTTGAATCAGATCTACCTGCCAAAGGTTCAGATACTTATAAGAATATCATAACGAACTTGAGTGCTGCCGTAGGCAATGATATCTATATGGCATTTCGATGGAAAGATGGTACAAGCAGCAATTCTGCATCTTTTGAGATTGACAACATCGGCATAACAGCATCCGAACCATCCGGAAGCGGAGGTGGTGGTGGCGGCACCGGAGGTGGTACTAGTATTTATTTGGAAGATTTTACCGATTGCGAAAACACTTCCATGGCTCGTATTAGCGTGAGCGGTGATCAGACCTGGTCTTGCACCGGATTTGGAAGATCTGGAGATGGCATGAGAATGAGTGGTTTCTCTGGAGGTAGCAACGAAAATGAGGACTGGCTGATAACTCCAGCAGTAGATTTATCCGGATTATCTTCCGCATCATTAGAATTCTTTAGCGATGTTGGTTTTAATGGGCCCGCGATAGATGTACTTATCTCTACGGATTATGATGGTTCAGACCCTGCGGTGGCAAATTGGACAACCCTGTCCCCTGCACTGGATACGGATACCGGCAATGATACCTGGACTTCTTCAGGAATACTCAACCTGGACAGCTACGTCAATTCTGCAATATTCATTGCTTTCAAGTACACTTCTACAACTGATGCCAGTGCTCGTTGGACAATTGATGACATCCAGATCAGCGGCAATTAGAAATAAAAATTACAATACACTCAATAATGAAAGTTATGCAACTTATGAAGTCCAATTTTAATCTCCTTATTATCTTATTTTCGATTTTATCATTGACTATAGTTTCTTGTGATGATGATGATCCCGAGGTTGATCCAATTTCTATTACTTTCAACGGATCCAGTGGCTCAATTGCGGAAAATAGTGCAACTCCATTTACGGTAACCATCAATTCTTCTATTGCGGCTCCGGGAGATGGTTCAGTTGATGTCAGTATTACTGGTGCTAACTATGGCACACAATACACCAATAGCGTTGGCTCCGCTTCTTTCACTGCCAGCTTTACACAAGGTGCTTCTTTTGCTTCGTTTACACTTTCGCCTGTGGACAATAATGATGTAGATGGAGACAAAGTTTTGACCATTACGCTTTCCAATCCTAGCGGTTTGGTTGAATTGGGTACACAAACTACCTATACACTTACGATACAGGATGATGATGTGGCATTGACTCCGATCAACTTTGCTGAAACATCCGCAACTATATCTGAAACTAACGGAGCCTACACTGTCAATCTCAATCTCGACAGCAATCCAAATTCGATGGCAGGTGGTGTAAATGTCGATGTTACCGGCGGAGTATATGGGACTGATTTTACTACTGATCCTGTTGCATCAGGAGGAACCATTTCACTAAATGTTCCGGCAATTACCAATACTGTTTCCTTTACTGTCACTCCTGAAGTTATCAGTACTATCGAGGATGAGAAGGTGATCACATTTACCTTAAGCAATCCTACAGGAGGCGTCGAATTAGGAAGCTCTACAACTTTTACATTAACCATTACAGATCAGTATACACCTATAAGTGCTGTCAGAGCTATGTACGATGGAAGTGCTGATATCGATATCTCCACAGATATGGTTATTAGAGGAATAGTTACATCAATAAATGATGCAGTTACCAGTCGCAACCTTTTCATACAAGACGCTACCGGAGCAATAGTGCTTAGATTTACAGAAACGCACAGCTTTCCAAAAGGAAATGATATCGAGGTCAACTTAAATGGAGCTCAAATTTCTGATTTCAGTGACCTTGTTCAGATTACCAACGGTTTAGAATTATCTGCCGTAACAGATATGGGCGCCGGTACAATGATAACACCGGAAACCATTACTATAGAACAACTTAATTCCGGAAGCTACCAGGCACAATACGTTCAAGTTGAAAATCTGAGTTTTACTGCTGCAGATGGCTCAGAAACCTTTAGTGGCAACAAGGACGTATCTGATGGTACCAATATGGCTGTTGTACGCACTGAAAGTTATGCCCCTTGGGCTGGGGATGCACTTCCGCTTGGTATGGGTGCGATCAAAGGTTTGGCCGGAGTATTCTCTGGAACAAGTCAATTGCTTCCCCAAAGTAGAAGCGATGTATTTGATAATATGCCTGCCGGTTCTATTGCTATTACTCAGGCTATTACAGATTTTGGATCAGTGATGACAAATGGTAATTCGACATCTCAGAGTTATACTATACTGACCGTAGGTGCAACTGAAAATATTATGGTATCTGCGAGTGATAATTTTGAAGTTTCCTTAGATGATGTAACGTTTGCAGGTTCTGTAATGGTAGATTATACATTATCTAATGTTGGAGCGTTAACTTTATACGTCAGATTTAGTCCAACTACTGGCATTGCGGGAAATAAGTCCGGTACGATTACACATAGTTCCACAGGATTAAGTGCTATACAGTTTCAGGTTTCAGGAACGGAAACATCCTCGCAATCAGTTATAGCTTCCACCTCGTTTGAAGAGATGGTTGTAGGGAGCCAGTATACGGATACGGGTGATGCATCCATGGATCACGATCTCGTCAATAATCCGGGAGAATCTGAAGTGGATTTTACAGCAAGTGCAACTGAAATTGGAGTCGATGCCAGTTATTTTGCTACGCGAGATATGGGATCTGGATTAACCGATGGCGATTTTGTAGGGGTAAGTGATTTCGCCGGCGTAGTTGGCGCGTTTACTGATGGAACGCAAGGATACCAGATGAGTGATTGCGATGGAAAAATGAGGGCCACCTTTGATGCTATCGATATTAGCTCCTTTACCACAGCAACTGTGAGTTTGGATATATTTGTACAATCCACAGGTTGGGAGTCCGATGACGCGATACGAATTTGGGTTGTGGGAGATGGAGGTACAGAAATCGATATATTGAATACCAACGGAATGGACCTTGACGATAATTTCGGAGAGCTTGAAGGTATCTGGACTACGCTATCCATGTCCGTATCTGGTAATAGTTCAGTTCAGTTAATAGTAGAATTGGATTCTAATTCTGGTTCTGAGTCCATTTATCTGGACAATGTTCAATTCTTTGCTGGCAACTAATAAAGCCAAAAATAATTGATAACGGGTAATGTTGATTTAAACATTACCCGTTATTATTATATATTCTGATATTACTAGCCTTTGTTGAATACTATGAAATCCGGTGCCTTATCCAAATCTTCAATTGCAGATCAACTGAACGTTGCTTTTGAGGAATTAATAGATTATTGTGAAAGCCAAGACGACCAAATATTCGAAATTCCTTTAAGTGAAGGGAAATGGTCAACAGCCCAAAACCTTGATCATCTTTGCAGTAGTACATTCCCTCTTATCCGAGCTATGAAGATGCCCAAATTCACATTAAGAATGTCATTTGGTCGTATGAATCGAAATGAAAAGACTTTTGATCAGCTCTTGGCTAAGTATAAGAAAGTATTGCAAGGGGGAGTGGTAGCACCAACAAGATTCTCCCCAAATTCAATAAGCAACGACGAGAAAAAAGTCCTATTGTCCAAATTCAATCAAGCTAAAACACAACTGCTAAATGTGCTAAATAAATGGGAAGAAGGCGCGCTTTCTAAGTACATTATTCCACATCCAGCCCTTGGAAAATTGACTATGCGTGAAATGTTATACTTTACTATCTTTCACACCCGCCATCATTTGAATATCATCCAAAAAATCAATTCCTAGCGGCCCGGATAGTAGTATTTTCCTGGATCCAACATCGCACTTTGAATGCGGCACCTTCTTTCAGGATTCTTTGGTGTATATCTTCACTACTAGGCATGTATATACTGTATCGGGAAATCAATCTATTTGCCTCAGGAGCCACATTGGGATCAATACGCTTGGCTTGTCGCCACTTATCGATAGCTGGCCAGGTAACGATCTGACTGTCCCAACCACGCCCCGGGCCACACAGTGGACCACTTGAGGCATATAATTTACCAATTAGAATGTACGGTTCCCCATTCGTAGGATCATATTCAGCACTTTGCCGTGCCCATTTTCGGGCTGCAGAAAACTTTTTGAGATGAGCATAGTAGATCTTGGCAATCGTCAAAGCATACTTAGCCTTCTTCAAAGGATCATTGGTAATGTCTACAAACTTCGAAAAATTCTCAACCGCACAAGTATATTTACCTTCCTGTAAACAATCAAATCCCGTTCTCAATGGTCCAGGCGTATAGACTTGTACCTTCGGGAGGCAATCTGCATCACGCTTTGCCTTGACATCCATGAAATCCAGGTCATCCAGTGGACAACCACCCCATTTCAGCCTGCCATAAACCATCTGTACAGTTTCACAATCTTCTTTACGTTCTTCAAATTCTATCATGTACTTGGCCTTATAGTATGCACAATCATAAAATCCTTCGATTCCCTCAAGGTCTTCAAGTCTTAGCGGAGCATAATCTCCAACGATTTCCCAAGGTTCACACTCTCTACGATTCTTACAATTTTCTAAGCCATATCGGATAGATTTTATAATTTGACCGGCGTAATGCTGTGCCTCAGACATCGGTATTTTATCTTGTAGCAACAAGTCGATCATTACCGCAGTGTAGGGATTCACCGTGAAGTAGTGCGCTGAGTCCCCACGTAGATCAAAAGACTTCTTAAAATTATTATATATCGTCTCTTTACTTACGAAATCTCCATACTTGTAGTATTGGTCAAATGCAAGTAATCCATAGTATTTAGAGGCATTTTGGGGATAACATTCAATAGCCTCTTCATACATTGCTCCTATTTTGTCAATATATTCTTTCTTCGATGCTTCATCTTTTGCCCTAGCTAATTTATCCGCATATAATTTGGCTCCATCGGTGAAATGATAATCTCGTTTGCCATCGGCTGCAGGTGCAATTTTATAAGCCTCCTCCCACAATGGAAAAGCTTCGTCCATTCTTCCTTTTCGTATGGCATCCCTATATAGTACATGATAGTCCATTGCCATACTCTGATTCGGATTATTTATCCAGGTTTTACATTTTGTTGTAGGTTCCTGGATAACAGGAACTTTAGGTGATGCGACCGTCGTGGTAGTACTCGTTTCCTGTACAACCTTTGGTGAGCAACCAACTGTAAAAGTGAGTATTACAACGATTAAAGATGAATATACTTTGAAGTTCATTTTTCTCGATTTTCTTAATTGTATAGATACAAAAAAGCTCCATTTTCGTCAAAATGGAGCTTTAATCATATATTAATTAGCTTATTTCCTCTAGAAAAATCTATCTGTAATCCAATGCCACTGTCCCACCAATCCAGCATGGAACAGAAACACGTTGGCCTTTTTTCATGCCTCGCATAAAGACTTCATCTTTTGGAGGAATAGAAGCACGATATTTAGATATCCTGCTATTAGCGTCTTCGGTTAATCCGGGATCAACCGATCGAGCTTGTCGATACATGTTTATGGCAGCAAGGACCGCAAGTCCTCTTGAATATCCATCTTTACCACAGGATCTACTCGACGATGCATACATATCACCAATCAACATATATGGTCTCCCCCAATCTGGTCTCAATTCAGCTGCAAGATTAGCAGATCTTCGTGCATCGGTATATCGCTTTAATTTCCTGAATTGAATTGAAGCAATACTAAAATAATACCCAGCCTTTTTCCCTGGATCATCCTCTGCCCTTATGGCTTCTTTATATTTATCAATTGCGCCACTAAAATCACCAGCATCGTAGGCTTTCTTCGCCAGAATTCCAGGATTATTAGCCTCAAACTCTTCACGGATTCTTGTATTTACAATTTCTGCATACTCTGAATATTCTGCTTCCAGTTTATCGAGGAATGGCTCACCTTTCTGACATGCCTGTCTCTTTAACGTAGCTATTATTTGTCTTAGATTTTCCAGATCTGTTGGATTCGCCTCGTATTGTGGTTTCATCTTCTTCACGAAATATGCACAATCAAATATATTCATCGCAATTTCATCAAACTTAGCATTCATGCGGGCCTTTGCGCTTTCATAGTATGCTTTGTACTTGGCATTGTTGCTAATATTATGGTCTGCAATGGCATTAAGCTTATTATAGTATTCCCTTGTTTGCGCTTTATCCAATTTTCCTTCCGCAAACTGATTAACGGCTACAAATGCAAATGGCTCAAGCACAATGTATTCTGTAGTATTGCCGCCATGCTTAATCGCATTATCCAGAGCAATGAACGTGCTGGGATAGTCAGAATTCAATGTATAGAACATGTCAAATGCCTTACGTCCATATAGAAATCCGACTTTTTCATCAATGCATGCTTGCTCTGTACATTTGGGAAGAATAATACTCTTGCCTTCCATGCAGCTAATTGCCGAATCATATAGTTTCACGATTTCACTTTTATAAGTGGCTTTTTCTGTTTCTGAAGCGGTTTCCATTTTCTGCTTGTAAAGCTCTACCCCATCTGTATAGACGATATATCTTCTGCCATCAGCTGCAGGGGCCAGTTCATAAGTCTTTTTCCACATTTCAAATGCACCATCCATATTCTTAATCTTCAAGTCTCCCCGATAGATCACATATGCATTTTCAGCTTCTTCAGAAGAGCCAGACTGTTTAAAAGTTTCACACTGTGCACCAATCGTGATTACACCCACGAATAGCGACATGACAAGAGCCAAAAATGGCTTTACGATATTATTCCGTTTCAAATTCATTGCTAATTAATTTTACGTTTTAAGAACCATGTATTATCGTTTAGAGTGAAGCCAACACTTAGACGACCATACGCAGCGTCAATTGAATTATTTGAATTAATCTTTCCAATTTCTAATGAAAGGTTGATCAATGAAACCTTTCCTCTTGGAAGTATCAGTGGTAGTCCTGCACCTAAAGTTACTGCAGCTGTTTTCAATTGTTCACCTTGGATGATTCTGGGGTCAGTCGCAAACTTCAATCCGATTCGATAACGAATCCTTTGTCGATATTTGATGGCATTTGCAAAAGGTAAATATTCTCCTCCTAATGTCAATTGCCAGCCATCGTCAAGATTGCTGTCACGATTATCCAGTATAAATTTAGACCAAGAAGTCGAACTAAAGTTAAACCCTAGCCTCAATTTAGTCAAATTTGTTCGGGGATCAGTTTTATAATAAGATGCACCAAATCCAAATTCCGCTGGCATTTTGCCTTTAGTTTCAAAACCAGTTTGAATAGAAATGGTATCAATCTCAATAAAATCAGCTCCAAAAGGTCTTCCCCGACTCACAATTTCATCTGACTGCAACGTAGTATTCGTATTTGAATTTCCATAAACGCCTATGATGACCTGGTTCTTTGCTGATTTATTTTTGTTGTCAAATCTATGACTATACTGAGCACCGATATTCCATTGAAATCCTCTAATATTTATCTTTTGGTACAAAATATTGCCAAAACCAAAATCAACATTGTCTATAGTCAGCGAACGTTGTTGCTCAATATTACCAAATAAGTATCCGATATTCAGACCAATTGAAAGATTCTTGTACTGGAACCCATTCCCCCAAAGAAATCTGTAGGTGCCGCCTCTACCCTCAAAACTATCTGAAATCGAATTTCCACCAATATCCGTAGAAGTATCGAGAATATCATACCCAACCAAGCTATAAGGCGACAGCGAAAGACTCATACCATGCTTGAAATCAGGAACTTCCTGATCCAGGGTTATATTTAAAATATTCTTTGTAGGAAACGCAATTCCGATATAGTCGATATTTCCAGCCCAGTTATTTTCCTTAATTCCTCCTTCACTGTATTGTGTGTTGTTCGCATAAAGACCAATTTCAAAACCCATCTCAGCCAGCGAAGGTAACGATGCAGGATTGATAATGTTGGTTGAATATGGATCCTGGAAGCTGGCAAACAATCCTCCTGAAGATTCAATACCTGCATATCCAAATGGAGAAATATCTCCTAAGCCAAATCGGCTAAAAGGAGAATTAATCTTTGCGGGATTGTCATCATCCTGAAATTGTGCTATAAGAGTAGATGTGCTCACCAGTACAACTGTTAGAGAAAGAATTAGTATTCTAAAGATATTATGCATTAAAATTGAGTATCTCGTTTAAACCTTGAAGTACTAGGAAAGGGAAAGCTAATATCTTTGTTTTCATATTTAAAACAAAGAATTGACTATCTCCGCCCGTTATACATATGTTAATCTTGCCAAAGACCTTGTTATAAGACTTCACAAAGCCTTCCATTTCGTTAATAGTTCCTAATAAAGCCCCTGAGAACAAACATTCCTCAGTGGACTTACCAATTTCTTCATAAGTATCCTGGACTCTTAACT
>JAHHJQ010000126.1 GCA_018680005.1 Bacteroidia bacterium
GTATTCTCCAGATTCTGTAGCATAGAAATAATCATCTGTTACTGTTGTTCCGGATGCATCATTGTGACTCCAGTAATATGCAAATGGTGCTATGCCTTGAGTTTCGACACGAAGCTTATAAGTGCCATCATCCAATAGGTCTTTGACAACCCAGCTTTGACAAGAATCTGGTTCTGTCGGAGTGATCTCCACACCAACACAAACTGTAGAAGCGCATTGTCTGGCATCATAAAGGGTCACGCAGTATTCTCCCGTTTCTGTAGCATAGAAATAATCCTCTGCCACAGTCGTTCCGGATGCATCACTATGACTCCAGCTATATGTAAATGGCGCTATACCTTGTGTTTCGACACGAAGCTTATAAGTGCCATCATCCAATAAGTCTTTGACAATCCAGCTCTGACAAGAATCTGGTTCAGTCGAATTCACTTCAATAAAGACACAGGCTAGTGTACTACATCCTGAATTATCATAAACAGTGACGCAATATTCTCCTGTTTCCGCTACATGTAGTTGTCCATCACTACTTGTCGATAGGCCATTGTTCCAAATATATTGGTAAGGTCCCACGCCTTCTGATTCGACAATCAGCAGATAAGTTCCATCCGATAAAGCTTCTTTAACAATCCAACTATGACAGGTGTCAGGTAATACCGGCGGAACTTCTACATATATGCATTTTGTAACTGCACAACCATTGTCATCTGCAAGAGTTACACAATATTCACCTGTTTCCGTAACGATTCGAGAATCAGAAGCAATCCCATCTGACCATGTTACAGTTAGGTGATTTAAATCGGTCTCTACGCGAAGTTCTACTTCACCTGCGATTATCGGGTCCAAAGCATAAAGCTCTACATCCAGAGTACAAGGTTCCGGGGTAACTTCAATTATCTTACAGCCACTTGCAATACATCCATTTGCGTCCACGACAGTAACACAATATTCATTGCTTTCTTGAACATCAATAAAACTCTCTAATGAACCGTTGCTCCAGTTATATGTAAAGGGACCAATACCGGTAGGATCTACACCAATGAAAGCACCCCCAGTGAGGGTGTCAGGATAGGAAAATAAGACCACCTCACATTCATTGGAATGGTTCGTTATTTCGATATTGATACAGCTGCTGGAAGCACATCCACTGGCATCAGTCACAGTAACACAATATTCTCCTGAGATATCAGGAGTAATTGTTTCATCAGTAGATCCATTACTCCAATTGTATGTGTTATTGGTGATACCATTGCCTTCAACTATAAGCATATAATTGCCTTCTGACAAAGGCTCCTGAATGATCTTGGTTGTACATGGAGGGCTTGTTAATTGGATATATGTACATCTCTTAACCGTACACCCAGTCTCAGTTGTGACCGTAACACAATATTCGCCGGATTGATCGACATTGATTTGAGAACTCGAACTGTTGTTCCCCCAAACAATGGATGAATTAGATGAACCTGAATGCTCTGCAATTAAAGTTGCCCAGGAGCCAGACGAATCTATATTAACGATAATCTCAGCAGAACATGAATCTGAGGTGCTTCCTTGAGATAGAAGTACTGTAGATTGAAACAATGAGAAGGAGAAAATGAAGAGCACGTAGATTGCTCTTTTCAGCAGATTGGTAGAATTTTTAGTCATAAAGAAATAGGTTTAATTTTAAGTCCCTGTTAGAGACTGCAGTAGTTGTTGAAAAATATGTTTAGGTCATTTTTCCAAAGATTGATATGAAGCCACTTGCTGAAAGAATGAGACCCGATAATCTTGAAGCCTTTATAGGTCAGGATCATTTAGTGGGCTCAGAGGGAGTTCTTCGAAAAGTACTTGAACGTGGAGAGTTACCGTCCATGATTTTTTGGGGACCACCAGGGGTTGGTAAAACTACTTTGGCAAAAATCGTGACAAATCAACTTAATCGATCATATTTCAACTTGTCTGCGATCAATTCCGGCGTAAAAGAAATACGAGAGATCATCAAAAAGGCGGAACGAACCGATATATTCCATAAAGGTGGAGCAATCCTATTCATAGATGAAATTCACAGGTTCAACAAAGGACAACAAGATGCCCTCCTTGGTGCAGTTGAAGATGGCACAATTACGTTAATAGGTGCAACGACTGAAAATCCAAGTTTTGAAGTTAATAGTGCTTTATTATCACGATGCCAGGTATATGTATTGCATCATCTCGATGACGAAGAAGTATTGAAGGTTATACATAATGCCATTGAAAGAGATTCATATTTAAAAAATCTGAAAATTCGCATTCTGGAAACATCCTCTTTGCTAAAGTATGCGGCTGGAGACGCTAGAAAAGCGCTTAGTGTTTTGGACATTCTTGTAAGGAGTCAAAGTGAAAAAGAAGAATTGGATATTACAGATAAGCTTGTCAAAGAATCCATTCAAAATAATCTGGTGCTTTTTGATAAAAGTGGGGATCAACACTATGATATTGCGTCAGCAATGATAAAATCAATTAGAGGAAGTGATCCCAATGCTGCTGTTTATTATCTGGCAAGGATGCTTTCCGGTGGTGAGGATGTAAACTTCATCGCAAGAAGATTGATGATATCTGCTTCTGAAGATATCGGTCTGGCAAATCCCAATGCATTGTTACTAGCTACCTCTGCGGCGGAGGCGGTTCATAGAGTTGGAATGCCTGAATCCAGGATCATTCTTTCGCAGGTTGCTATTTATTTAGCGTCTTCGGCAAAAAGTAATAGCGCTTATATGGCGATTAACAAAGGAATGCAGTTGGTACAGGAAACTGGAAATCTGTCAGTTCCATTGCATTTGAGGAATGCGCCTACAAGACTTATGAAATCTTTTGGATACGGAGATGGTTATCAATATGCCCATGACTATGAAAATAATTTTGTTGATCAGGAATTTATGCCAGATCGGATATCAGAAAGTACATTGTACGATCCTGGTGACAACCATTCTGAGAAAAGGATCAGGACAAATCTACAGAGCAAGTGGAAAACTAAATACGGTTATTAACTAACTCCCTTTTCCAGAGTAAAACTGAAATTTGAACCTTTCCCAAATTCACTGGTCACATTGACTGATTGACTATGTGCATCTATAATATGCTTTACTATTGCCAGCCCAATTCCACTTCCTCCTTCTTTTCTTGATCGACTAAAATCAACTCGGTAGAACCGATTGAAAAGATGAGGGAGGTGCTCCTCTTTAATCCCTATTCCATCGTCGATAACCTCTATGAGCCAAGTATTGGCAATAGGTGTAAAATCCAGTCGGGTAGTTCCCTTTTTCTTGCCATATCGAATGGAATTGGAAAGTAAATTACTAATGACCGCTCGGAGTAATTTAGGATCTCCCAGTACGAGAATGGGCTCTTCGTTTCCAGAATCAATAATAACCGTAGATTTTTTATCCTGAATCATATAATCCAATTCCTCCAAGCATTCCTGGCAAAGCTCTTTGATATCAAAAGACTCGTTAACTACTTCTAGCTGATCGCTTTCAAATTTGGAAATGATACTCAGATCTTCAAGAATTGCGGATAAACGATCGACATTTTTGGCTGCTTTTTTCAAATATTTCTTCGCTAGAATTGGTTGATTCATAGCACCCTCGAGCAAGGTATGTATATAGCCTTCTATATTAAAAAGAGGTGTTTTAAGTTCGTGAGAAATATTTCCGGTGAAATCTCTTCTATAATTCTTCAGAATTTCCTGTTGCAGAATTTCTTTGGCTTTACGCTTTTTCCAAGACTCAATATCTGCCTCTGCATTCACGAATAATTCATCTGTTGACTTGTTTTCCTGAGCCGTCTTTTCATCCAGGGATGTACTTCGAATGAGCTTATAAAGCACAGAAAGCTTTTGCTTGACTATACTGCGAAGTAAAAACGCAGATATGCTGTATACGACAATCGCAATTAAACCAGCAACGAGAATAATCTGAACCGTTGGCGAAAGAGTATTTAGCAAAGTATGATTTCCCAAATACATCCCCACTCCAACCAATACAAATGTAATTAAGGCTAATAATCTTGTTAACGTCGACAATGAATTAGTCTTCATGAATTTGGGAATGAATGAACTCTAGATAAATTTCTGCTGGTCAATCCACCTTGTATCCGACTCCTTTGACAGTTTTGATTCTTTTCTCACCGATGCGTTCTCTCAATTTCCTGATATGAACATCAATTGTTCTATTACCAACTATTACATTGTCTCCCCAAATCTTGTTAAAAATTTCCGCTCTTCTGTAGACCCTGCCTGGGTTGGACATCAAAAGCTTAAGAATATAGAATTCTTTTTTAGGAAGATCTACTTTTTTCCCTCCTACGAATACCAAGAACTGATTTTGATCAAGCTTGATATTTTTATATTCCAATATTTCATTATCGTCTTCTTCAGATCTTTTTGAACGTCTCAGTAAAGCTTTGATCCTACTAAGTAATACTTTGGGCTTTATTGGTTTTTGTATAAAATCATCGCCCCCGACTTCAAGAGAAGCAATTTCCGTAAAATCTTCTCCCCGAGCGGTTAGAAACGCGACAAGACAATTATCCAATTCAGGGTCTTCTCTAATCTTAGCACATACCTCCACTCCATCCATTCCAGGTAGCATTATGTCAAGTAATATTAAATCTGGTTGGAATGACTTCGCCTGACTTAAAGCTTCCAATCCATCTTCTGCTTTGGCTACTTTGTACCCGGATTCAGTTAGATTGTATTCTAATATTTCGAGAATGTCAGGTTCATCATCCACGATTAATATCTTCTTGTTCTTGGCCATTGCAAACCGGTACTAATTTTCAACAAAGTAAGAAATTGATATTTCCGAGTTTAGGAATGCACCAAAAAATAACTTTAACTTTAGTCAAGATGCTCAACAACAGCCTCCACCATCATAAAAATATGTGGAATTCGATATAAAAATATCAGCTCTGCTCAAATTGGCTAGGGCGTCGGCAGTCTTATCACATATGGGCAAAGGTTGATTTTGACGCAAGACGTGCCCATTGTGATCATCGAATTGAGCTTCATTTCCATAATATATGGCTGTCTTTCCAGTGAAGACACAAGGTCCATCTTCAGGCATTGGGTCTTTGATTGCACAAACTTCTACACTTTCTATATATATCCGACTGTCAACGTCATAATGATTTGGAGTCAGCAACCTGTAAGGTCTTTTGGCTCTGATTTCAATAGTTCCAAATCCAACCTGTGCGATCATATCTAAATAATCTTTAAGCGGAATCGATCCTGAAAGGCAAAGCGCTCGTAATCTTTCGTCTTCTCTGATATGCAGCGGGATTTCATCTTCACAAATAGGGTCGGACATGACCAAACGTCCATGTGGTTTCAGCACCCTGTACATTTCTTTCAAGGCTGTTTTCAGATCCTCTTTTTTGAAGATATTAAATAGGCAATTTTGAGCAGCGACATCCATAGAACTATCTTCTACGGGAAGATTTAAAGCATCGCCTTTTCTTAAATCGACAAAAGCTGGATTAAACCAGGGGTTGCTCTCAGCGGCCTCAATAAAGTTTCGTTCGGATGCTTCCAACATTTCATCTACAATATCCACCCCGATTACCCCATCTGGTTTTCTGCTGAAGTATGAGAACTGCAGTAATTCCATTCCGCCTCCTACCCCTACATAAACAATATTGGGATTATGGACGAGATCTCTTGGATTTACTGTGCTGCCACAACCGTAGTTCATCTGTAACATAATCGATGGAATGTCTAAGCCAGGAAGCTGCCATACCGGAGTTGTGGTGCAGCACAGACCAACCTCGGGTGTTTCAGCTGCCTTTCTG
>JAHHJQ010000127.1 GCA_018680005.1 Bacteroidia bacterium
TTCCCAAGATCATCTGCTGTGTTGCATGCTATTGCTTTGAGCAACGCACCATCAGGATCTTCACCATGGATCTTTCTATACTGCTCTATCAAAAGCGCCAATGAACCCGTCAATGCAGGAGCAGCCATACTTGTACCATTGTTAGTATAGTAGTTAAAGTTATTTCCAGTAGATGTGACGTTCATTCCACTCGCAACAATTTCCGGCTTAATTCTGCCATCTGCAACAGGACCTCTTGCAGAGATATCAGCCAATTGTCGATCATGATTTACAGCACCCACGGTCAGGACATTTTTTGACGATTGATAGTTTCTCAGAACCGTACCATATCCATCCGGATAACCAATACAGGATTTGGTTCCATTGTTACCGGCTGCAAAGATGTGGAGGAGTTTTGGATTTGTTCGGGACAGATAATCCAGGTTCACACTGTTATAATTGTAAGTTCCGTTAGTTTCGCAGTTGAAACTTACACCATAAGAATTGTTGGTCAATGACATTCCATATGCATCTGCATATTGCTCTGCATTGGCGACGATCTGTGTCGTCTTTTGGGTGACAATCTGAGCTCCAGGAGCAATTCCCTTATGACGTGGATTGATCATACCTGAGGCACCAATGATACCTGAGACATGATCACCATGTGCACCGAAGGAAGCATATGTACCATTGGCCTGATTGATCACCCTTTGACCAAAGTCCAGATGATCACCCAATTCACCTCCGTCTCCAACCCCAATCGTAACACCAGCTCCTGTCAATCCATAGCCACCTACTAAAGAAGCGGCATGAAGGACAGTATTTTTCTGGACAATACGGGACTCGTAGTTCAATGCTTGAACAGCTTCGTCTTGTAAATCAACAGAAGATATTTCTCCCATTTGCTGTAACAAGCTTATTTGGTCTTTTGAAGCCTTAAGGTTTAGCGTTTTCCCAAAAAATTGGGGGTCAACTTTGAGTCCGCTATCCATCAGGTGATCAGCTACTGACCAAATATCTTCACCCTTGTGAAGGGTAACTACAATGTTCAATAGTTGATCATCCTGATCGGAATTTAGAATTGATTGGAGATTAGGAGTGAATCTGGAATGAGTAGTGGCAGATTGCAGTGTTTCACTAAGAAAATAGGAAATATTAGACAACACTTGCCGGCTGTCAAAAGCTATAGTATATACACCATCTGAAAATTGAAGTAATTCTACTTCAGAATGGCTTTTTATGTATTCGGATAATTTGTGAGGATGGGCAGTAGTCAGGGAAATGACCTGCTGCCCCTTTAAGGTATGCTGTAATCGGTTTTTTGGGATGGCCTCTCCTTTAGGATTTTGCGCAGTGACCATAGCAGTCACTAGCAACATTACCCCCAACAGGCTGTTGTGTAGTTTTCGCATAAAAAGTTTGAGTAGCAGGGCAATGCCCGTATTAATCAATCAGTAAGGAAATAGGATAAACCGGATATTGAAATGAAAATCGCAACTTGTGAATTTTCAACTATCCTTCTTGTTTTGGGAGTCCTTGGGGGGAAGATTGCAGATGTAGGGGAAAGGGATTCTGCATTGCGGACAGTAGCATATTTTCAACAATCAAGCCAACAGAATGATATAGTCGGGAAAAAATTGTTAAACAAAAAACATAAATTTTTATCTAATGCGTAAGCCATTGAAGATTAATGACGGATAGATAAATCGACCGCAAAATAATTAAAATGGATTTTGATAAGCAGGATTTTGAAGGGCATCTACATCATCCAGGGTACGTATAAATGCAAGTAAATCTGCCTTCTGGGCTTCAGAAAGACCCAGTGGTTGAATCAGAGGATGGCGATTGTCGGCATATTGCCCACCACTGATGTAGTGGTCTATCACTTCTTCTAAAGTGGCAAAACGTCCATCATGCATGTATGGCGCCGAAAAAGATATATTGCGCAACGTAGGTATTCGAAATTGGCCGTTATCATTGAGTACTCTTGTAAATGTTCCTCTGCCTTTATCTATATAGTTGTTCAGATCCAATACCTCGTCCAGGCCATTATTCGCATATTCATTTGTGGTAAACAATGGGGCGTTATGACAGTGCCCACATTCCGCATCTGGAAGTCGACCGGGGGCAGCATCAAAGAACATAAGGAATCCATTTTCTTCAGCTTCCGTGAAAAATTCCTCCTTCCGTACCACGCGATCATATTTTGAATTACCACTACTGATTAGGGATGTCTCAAATTGTGCAATTGCACGGGCAGCCAATTCCCTGTTGATTTGAGATTTGTTGTCAATGCCAAAAGCTCGACGAAAATCAGCTGGATAATCTTGATGACGCTGTAGTTTCATGACCACGTTAGGCCATCGATCATGCAATTCAATCGGATCTTCGACAGGCAATAATGCCTGCTCTTCCAAGGTCCCTACTCTACCGTCCCAAAAAAAGCCGTTGGTGTAGTAACCTACATTGAGCAGTGACATAGAGCTTCTCTTTCCAAAAATACCATCAATCCCCGCACTTGTAGCCAGATTGTCAGTAAAACTAAGTTCTGGGAGATGGCAGCTTGCACAGGACATAGTGCTATCTGCAGATAGAATTGGATCATAGAATAGTTTGCGCCCCAGAAAAATTCCTTCAACGGTCAATGGATTATTGGGCGCAACAGGCATCACCGGAAAACCGTCGATCTGTGGAACTTCGTATGAAGTAGGACTATAGTCTATGGAGGTCAGATCATTGGGATCTTCGATTACATCGCTGTCACCACATCCACCAATAAATAGGGATATGAGCAATGCCAGAACAAAAAAGTATGTATAGTATTTATTGGAGGCGAACCGCATTTGAAAAATTATCCATCAAGAAATGACCTACAGTCAGGTCTTCAGCAGTATGTAACCTTGGTTTGGCTTCTATATCGAGCCTTGTAGCGCTAACAAATAGTTTTTCCAGATCTACTTCAACTAATATCGAATTCATCTCATCCTTGACAATCGTTACTGGTGTCTGGATTTCAAGCGATTCGTAAGTCTCGTCCGCACCTACATGATACATAAATGATACGTCATCAAATAATCCGTCACCATCGGTATCGAGAGTGCCTTCTATCTTCATGTGAATATAAGACTGCCAATCCGCCCAGTAGTGAGAAGTCTTGGATAAGACATGCGTCGGCGCATATTCATCCGGGGAAGTCTTATTGAGGTCAGACGGAACGCCAATACCTATGCTCATTGCAGGATAATTGCCAATCGGTGCTTCCGAACTTACTATCCGAATGCCTGCTTCGGCTGACTGCTGATCCACCTGGACTCCTGAAAAATCCACAAAATCAATTTCTTCAACTTCAGATGCATTGGATGAAGATCCCAATTTGATATCTGAAACATAGAATGAAAATGTGGCTATTTTGATTTGATCATCTCCATAGTCATAAGTCTGGTTAACGATATATGGATCATCACCAAACATAGCCTTAAAGACAATTTCCACATCAGCAACATCGTCCAGAATATTTGGACCGTCATCATCACATGAAATCAGGAAAAGCATAAAAACCAAAAGTAAATAGATGGGATTTTTCATGATTGGATTTTACTAAAAAGAATAGGATATAACCTAACAGCAAAACGCCTGAAGACGTAAATTGTTATGTTACTTTGGTTACATATTTGGAGTCATTGAGTAAGGCTAAAAACGGATGCCGTGTTGTCCTCTATCCGAGATTGAATTACTTCATTCTGGGCTGCAAAATTTATGCCTTCGACCCATTTTCCATAATCCACATCGATTCCAAGGATAGTGTTCAGACCAGGGATCACAGAAAAATCTGCATTCATCTGTACTGACTGCAAATGATCATCACCATAAATCACAATGGATACGGTATCCCCTGATGGCAAATCCACTGGCAGAATATCAATACGATTGAATACATAGCCTTCCCCTTCTATAAAGTGTAAGTCTGAATTGTTGCTGCCTAATGGATGCGTATCCTGAAATTGGTCTGGTATGGCCATATTAGCAAGTGCATCAACCCCAACCACGAATGAAACAAACGCCACTTCACCTGAAAGCCCAATCGTACCAGGTGCAAATGCAGAGGAAGTCCCATACACCAGGTTATAATTATCTTCCAGCTCAATTTCAGCTCCTGAGCCCTCCGGGATTTCAATCAGAAGAGTATCCAGAATGCTGGTTTCGCTGCCATTCTCAAACTCCAGCTTAAAACCGGAGATGTAAAATGAACTCTCGAGAATTCTAAATCGCTCACCGAGATCATTGACATAAATACTATCGCTGCTGAAATCTTCATCACCAACGACCTGATTTACACCAACCGTAATACTTGGAAAGGTACAACAGCAGTTTTCATCAGCATGCACATCAAAATTGGTGGCATTACTATCCAGACATCCTTCCGAGGGTTCGAAACAACCCGTCAAGAATGTAGCTCCAATTAGGAAACCAAAGAAGATCACATTAAAAATTATCCTTGGTCCGCTGTTCATATTCTTTGACCAGTTCTTTAATTTTTTGTTTGACTTGTGCTGAGAATTCCATATTCAACATCCAATTGAAGTATTGACGGTCTTTGAAGAGTGTTTCCGCAACCGGTTTCTCAGCATACTTTCCGAAATTAAAAACGATAATACCGTTCTTATTGTATTTCAATCTTTGTGTTCCATCTATCATCCTGGAATCCGTAGTAAATTCATGCAGGAATCGCATGTCGTTCTTAATTCCCTGCACCAGCGTCTCTCCTTCAACAATCTTGTCCGGCATATCGGTATATCGATCCAGCTGTCCTTTGAGCACATCCACGGTAGCCTTCACATCAGATAGCGCATCGTGTGCATTGATAATCTCTTGATCACAATAGAATTTATAAGCGGCTGCCAGGGTTCTGGGCTCCATTTTATAAAATATACGCTGCACATCAATAGTGCGCCTCCCCGTCATATCCAATTGGATACCCACACGATGAAACTCTTCAATGAGCATGGGGATATCAAATCGATTGGAATTGTAGCCTCCCAGATCAGCGTTTCCGATGAATTCATATAATTTTTGAGCAACCTGCGAAAAAACAGGTTTGTTTCGAAGCTTATCGGGAGTAATACCATGAACTTCCATCGCCTCCTCAGAGATAGGTATACCCGGATTGATCAGCATTTCCAGTTCCTCAGGTTCTTTTCCGTTTTTGAAATACTTGATCAGTGCGATTTGTAGTATTCGATCCCGAATAACATTGAGACCTGTAGATTCGATATCAAAAAAGACAATATCCCTGTCGAGATTAAACTCCATAATGTGTTTAGATAATTTAGCGGCGAAGGTCGAAATTTTTATTGAGGTCTTGATTAACAAAACAGATTATTCCAAAAATGTAAGGTCGCCTGAATCCGCTGACTGCAGCTGGCCTTCACTATCTGTATATAGAAACAGGTAAGATACCTCAGGATTTGTATTGACAAACAACAGACTCTGTTCCAATCCCATCGCCATACATGCTGTGGCATAAGCATCCGCATACATGCATTCATCATGAATTATCGTGGCACTTAATAGATTGGATCGTTCCGGATAACCTGTAAATGGGTTGATCGTATGACCAAAGATCTGACCATCGACTTCATAATAATTGCGGTAGTTTCCTGAGGTAGCTACCGATCGATCTGTAATCGATAAGATATGTGCAATGCTTTGGAAAGAAGCATTGATCTTAGGTTCGCTGATGGCCAGGGACCAATTCTGACCTTTGGCATTCTTACCTGCAAGTCGAGTTTCTCCACCTACTTCAACCAAATAATCCTGGATCCCCATTTGGTTCATCTCCTCAGCTATCTTATCTACACCGTATCCCTTTGCTATTGCACTAAAATCCAATTGCACACCTGGATCGGATTTGTCGATAGTGAAAGCGTCGCCTTCTTTCTTTAAAATGACGCGATTAAAGCTGATCACTTGCATAACAGAATCTATTGCCATAGAATCAATTACGTTGATATTGTTTCTGCCAGAAGGTCCAAACCCCCAGTAATTCACTAAAGGTCCTACTGTAGGGTCAAAATATCCATTGGTCTCTTTGACTATTCTCCTGGAAGCGGCCATATTCTGATAAAAATGCCTGGCCGCCGGTGTATCCAGGTCGAAATCCATTCCTTTTTCAGATTGATTGAATTTTGAAATTAATGACAGCTGGTCATAGGTATTCATACCTTGGTTTACCTCTGCCAAAACTTTTTCAATCCTGTCGGTCAACAATTCCGGCTGGTCATATGCACATGTAATATTGTAAGATGTTCCCATGGTTTCCCCATGAATCTTGATGTAGGCTGAAGTATCTTGAGCATCTCTGCAAGAAAAAACCAGTATACAATAACACAATAAAAGAATGCCTAACCGCATCATAACTTATCAATTGAAGGGCTGAAATTAAGCAATCCTTATCGATACCTCCAGCTTGTCAGATCTGCTCCAGCTGGCGCACTTTCGGCTATCCGCTTCATGATCTTTGGAACATACATTGAGTTATATCGCAAGCGCGAGATATGATTGGGATTTTCCTGATCACCATTCCAACAATGTTCTGCCCGATCTCCATAATCGACTTCACCATCATAATATGGATCTGTGGTGCTTTCAAGAAAATCTTCCATGAGGTAGACCGCATTGTTCAGATAGTAGTTATCCATATCACCACAATAGATGTGAATCTTGCCTTTTAATTTAGGGCCTAGTTGATCCCAATCTCTTTCGAGTATGTAACGCAGATCATAGTTTTCTTTCCAGTACTCCGCAATATCGTGGTCGATATTTCCAGTATACTTATCCCAAATGCGCACTGGATATCCATCATTTCCCTGGGGAGAATACGTTGCCTCCCAGATGTCCCACTGTTGTCCTGATCTGGATTTATCACCCAATACCAGCTCGAGGTGATTGGTAGATCGCAGAGATGAAGAAATATGACCCAGATAATCCCTTCTTTCTGGCACTTCTACCTTTTTATGTTCACTTGGGTAGTAATAAGCATTTTCATCTTCATAAATGTTGGTGAGACAATAGGCCCGAAAATCAATCGGATCCGGGCATGCTGCAAAACATCCATTATACTCATCGGGATACTTAACTTGAACTGCCAATGCTTCCCAACCGCCAGTAGACCCTCCGTAGAGAAATCGCGACCATCCTTGTCCGATGCCACGAAATTGTTCCTCGATATAAGGAATGAGTTCATAGGTAATAGCATCACCATACGGCCCCTGACTGGCTGAATTCACAGCATAACTATCATCATAGTATGGTGTAGGATGTTGAATTTCAATGATCAGCATACGCGGAAAATCAGGGCTGTTCCATCTCTGATAAAAATCGTATGCCTCTTGTTGCTGAATAATATTATATCCCTCGACATCAAATCGAGCTACATAATCGGGTTCCAGATCGGAATCCGGCGGAGTCGTTCTCCATCCGCCAAAATCTGATGGGAAATGACCATGAAAGATCATCAATGGATATCTGGCTTCAGGATGCTCCTCAAATCCTTTTGGCAATAAGACGTGTGCTCCCAGGTACATATCCCTTCCCCAGAATTCTGATAAGAGATCCGATTTCATCTTGATATGCTTTACCCATTCAGTATCCTCAGGTTCTTCGATAGGAGGAATGACCTGATCCATGACGACCTGGATATTAGACGCGCCTTTGGAAATGCTCACCTTGTTGGGTGTGCTATACAAATTTCCAGGAGAGCGATTCCATCTTTGTCCCTCCCCATTATCCATCGGGAGTTTTACCTGATGTCCGGTTGATAAATCAAAAGTCTCATAAGTGTGCAGCAATGCCTGTACGTAGTAATCGCCGGGAGGGATATCTTTCAGGCTTTCATACGGATATCCAAAGATGTCATTATCGAATACAATCTGTTGACCAGCCGTCAATCCTTCCACATTCTGGCCAAATATCAATTGTCCGCTTAACCCTTCAGAAATCTGAAATCGGGGTTCTGCTTCATCGTTTGTAGATAACATGAGCAATAAACGGCCATCAAATGTAGTATCACCTAATTCAGAGGAGAATGAGACCTGCACCTGAACTTCAGAAGTTTTATTGCTACAACTTGCAAACATAATCAGCACAAAAGCTGACAAAAAGAAAATCCTGGACATATGGAATGTATTATGTGAGGCCTGAAATTACAAAGACTCCGGAGAAACGAGGATTTAGCAATTCGGAAGTCCAACGGGTATCTTGATGGCGAGGCCACCCTCAGCTGTTTCTTTGTATTTTAAATTCATATCCTGGGCAGTCTCCCACATTGTTTGTACTACGGTATCAAACTTGACTATGGCATGGACAGGCTCTCCCGACAAAGCCAGGTGAGCCGCTGTAATGGCCTTCATAGCACCCATTGCATTACGCTCGATACAAGGCACCTGGACAAGTCCTCCTATCGGATCGCAGGTCAACCCGAGATGATGTTCCATAGCTATTTCCGCAGCCATCAATACTTGTCTTGGAGATCCTCCCAGGATTTCTGTCAATCCACCTGCTGCCATAGCCGACGAAACACCAATTTCAGCCTGACAACCACCTTCTGCAGCAGAGATCGTAGCTCCTTTTTTGAAAATACAGCCGATTTCTCCTGCTGTTAGTAAAAATTTCAGCGTATCATCTTTTTGAATATTTTCTCCAAAACAGTGGTGGTATAATAATACTGCTGGAATCACACCCGCAGCTCCATTGGTAGGAGAAGTCACTATTCTTCCCAGTGCAGCATTTTCTTCATTTACAGCGAGTGCAAAGCAGCTAACCCACTTATTGACATTGGAAAATGTGTAACGCGAATTTTTTATCGCTGAAATCCAGTTTTGGAAATTATCGCATTTTACACCATCCAGCAACTTCAAACTAAGTAGTCTGGCTCTGCGTTTGACCCCTAGACCGCCTGGCAATTCACCCTCAGAATGACATCCCCTAAAGACTGCCTCCTGCATCGTCCTAAAGATCTTTTCCATACCCTCAACTACTTCAACCCTGGTCCGAAAAGCCAATTCATTCTGCCAGACAATTTCTGATACCGATTGACCCTGCATATCTGTATGTTGGATCAGGTCCTCGCCATTGTCAATAGGAAATGGCAATACGTGTTGTTTACTTTCGTCATCACTCTCACTTGCACATATGATAAACCCACCTCCAGTGGAAAAATATGTTTCCGAGTGCTGGATCTCAAAATTATTCCAAATGGTCAGCTTCATACCATTTGGATGAAATTCCAGAGAAGATTCATTGTAGACGATATCTTTCGAAAAATCAAAGGGGATGCTTCTCTGTAAAAGTGCAAGACGCTCCTTCGCTCGAATTTTATGGATGATATCATCAATCTTTGACGTATCTATTTGCTCGGGATCATATCCACTCAATCCCAGGATAATAGCGATATCTGTGGCGTGTCCTCTACCTGTCTTTGACAAAGATCCATAAAGATCAATTTGGATTCTGTCAAAAGCGTAATGTTCTATTCTATTTACGAAATGCAAGGCGGCCCTCCAGGGACCCAGGGTATGTGAACTGGATGGTCCCACTCCAATTTTGAAAATATCGAAAACACTAAGACGCTCCTTCTTTTTCATGATTTAAGACATTTCGGTTAGAGTTCGTCTAGTGATTCAATACCGAGATTGATCATGTTGTTGATCAATTCATCCTTTAATATTTCTACGACATGATCTGCCCCATACTTATCCAGCGCGCCCACGCCAAATAGAAATGCCCTTCCCAGAAGACAAAAATCTGCCCCAAGCGCCATAGCTTTTAATATATCAAGGCCGGTTCGCACACCGCTATCCATGATAATGGGTATCCTGCCATTGACTACTTTGGCAATATTTGGAAGTACCTCCATTGAAGCTGGGGCACCATCAAATTGTCGACCGCCATGATTGGAAACAACGATACCATCCATACCGATGGAGATCGCTTTTTCGGCATCTTCAGGATGCAAAATACCTTTTATGATCACCGGACCATCCCACATTTCTTTGATACGTGCGCACATATCCCATGAAAGGTTGCCCCCCAAACGATCGCGAACAAAAGCGCCGACTGACATCATATTCTTGAATTCTGCATATGTATTGACTGTGCGCAATGAAGGCAATCCCCGCTTCAATGTGGCCATCGTCCATCGAGGATGCGTAATTCCTTGCCAGATCAGATCGGGTGTGATCTTAGGTGGCATATTGAGCCCGGCCCTTTTAGTCCTTTCCCTCCTACTCGGTGTCGGCACATCTGCAGTTATGAGTAAGGTATGAAAACCATTGGTTTGAGCTCTGTCCAACAATTTCTTATTAAGATCCAAATCCCTGGGTGCATATAGTTGAAACCATCCCATATCACCAACTTCAGGACCGATGGTTTCGGGAGTCTCGGTGGCCACAGTACTTAAAGCATATGGAATCTTATATTTTCTGGCCGATTTCGCCATAATCACCTCTGCTTCAGGCCACATGAGACCTGTCAGTCCAACCGGGGCAATCCCAAAAGGAAAGCCATAGGATCGACCAAATAGTTGAGTTTCCAGCTTTGGACTGAGTTCACCTTTTAAAAAGCGAGGCGCAAGCGTTACATCTTTGAAGGATTGAATATTCCTATCTATTAGATTTTCAGATCCGGTACCAGTAACCAAATATGCCCATGCTACCTTTGGAAGACGGCGTTGTGCTTTAGCCGCCAGATCCTCCACCTTAGGATATTTCATCATTAAGTCAGCAGCATGTTTCTCGTAGGACATAGTGTATTGGATATTAGATCAATTCTCTAATTTAGCCTTTTCATTAAGATGGCCCCATAGTTCAAGGGATAGAATAGCGGTTTCCTAAACCGTAGATCCTGGTTCGAGTCCAGGTGGGGCTACGAGCGAAGGGAGTAGAACCGGTTGGGCGAGAAGCCTGTCCCGATCAGCTTAGCCATATCGGTAAGTCCAGGTGGGGCTACGAACGAAGGGAGTAGAACCGGTTGGGCGAGAAGCCTGTCCCGATCAGCTTAGCCATATCGGGAAGTCCAGGTGGGGCTGCGAACGAAGTAAGTAGAACTGGCTGAACGAGAAGCCTCTCCCGATCAGCATAGTAATATCGGGAAGTCCAGGTGGGGCTACGTTTTCAATTTTGACTGGTGAATGATTGAAAGGGCGAATGGTTGCCTATTTTTGCACCACCTCCGGATCCGCACTAGAATCTTTTATCATCTGATGCATTTGTTTGACCTCCTGCTGAGTCAGGTGTCGCCACTTTCCGACAGGTAGTTTTCCGAGTGATATATGCATTACCCGAACCCTTCTCAACCGATTGACATGATATCCGAGATATTCGCACATTCGGCGGATCTGGCGGTTGAGTCCCTGGGTGAGTATGATTCTAAATCTATAGTTGTCCATCTTCTGCACAAAACAGCGTTTGGTCACCGTATCCAGGATCGGTACACCTGCTCGCAACGCTTTGATAAATTCTTTGGTGATGGTTTGATTGACAGTGACGATGTATTCTTTTTCATGCTGATTGCTAGCCCTCAGAATCTTATTGACGATATCACCATCATTGGTCATCAGGATGAGACCTTCGGACATCTTATCCAATCGTCCAACATAGAATATCCGTTGAGGATAATTGATGAAATCAATGATATTATCTCGAACATTCTTATCACCTGTGCAGGTGATACCCACGGGTTTGTGAAATGCCAAATACACGGGTTTAGCTTTTGATTGCAGAGGTTGGCTTTCTATCTGGACTTCATCGCCTTTTTGAACTCGGTTGCCTGCCCTCGCCACTACCCCATTGATGGTCACCTTTCCAGCCTTGATCAGGACATCTGCTTCACGACGTGAACATCTGCCCGTGTCGGCTATATATTTATTCAGTGAAATAGAATCTTTGTTATCCGTTTGCATACTTTGCTATGTCATAAAAGTACAGGTCGACAATTTCATCATATAGTTCATCGGTAAAATGCTCAACCTACCTCTAAATTAATCGTTTGTAAGTCAGATTAGGTTTAAACTTCTATGCTTATACCAACAGGATCCAAGGTGGTGATCAAATTCACTGGTGAACATGGCCAGGTGATCAAAGATATCGATGGCGAGATGTTTCTCGTCCAGATCGATGATCATCCAGAACCGGTTCCCGTCCACGGCATTGATCTGCGTATTGTGGAAGCTTCCGAACCGATGTATGACCAGGGCACTTCCAAATGGATTAGTGATGATCTGAATGTTGTTTTTGAAAAAGGAATCTATGTTGTTTTCAAGACAGCGGATCACCATATCATCAACAAACGTTATTCGATCTTCCTGGCCAATATGACCGACCGGGATTTGGTATTTGAATACCAATTTCGATTGACCAGAGAAGATATCCATTCCGAAAGTCCTCGATTGTCATCTGGCAGTTTCGCTAAGGTTGGAAGCATGATGTATGAAGACTTGAACGAAAAAGCATCGATCGTTCTGTCGGTAGCGGAGCTCACTACAGCTGGTTTGGATGAATGGAAAACCAGAACACTCCATTTAAAAATGAAACAATTCTTCAGTCGTCAGCAAATCTCAAAAGCAGATGGCTGTCTCTATCACCAGTATCTATTGGATGGATGGCAACGAAAGCGGTCAGATTCAGAACCACCCAAATTGACCGTACAAACCAAAAAACGAGGAAGACCACTTCCTGTTTCCGGCCACCATATAATC
>JAHHJQ010000142.1 GCA_018680005.1 Bacteroidia bacterium
ATATGATTCGGGCTGGTCATTATACAATTGCCCCGAAAGAAATGTACCTCTTCCTGAATTCTTTGATCATCTGTCGCCACCAGGATATTGTTCAACAACTTGGATTGCTCACATTGACGATAGACGCGTTCAATCATCGACTTTCCGTATATGTCCACCAGGGCCTTACCAGGAAATCGAGTGCTATCAAATCTGGCCGGAATGACACCAATCACATTCATTAGACTGGAAATTAAATTGATATTATAACATTTCTTAACGTATACATTACTGATTCTTTGCTACTTTTGAGTACTACTGATACTAAATTGCTCTGGAATGAAGAAAGCGATGCTCTTTGCATTTAGCCTAATATTTGCTCTGGGAAATTCCTTTTCCCAATCCTCCGTCACTGGCCAAGATACCATATTCTTACAAAGATCAGATTCAATTTTTTGTTTCTCCCATAGCATTCAAAAAGGCCAAACCCTCTACGGCCTTTCCCAACAATACCAGATTTCGCTGGAATCCGTTCATCGACTCAACCCCAAACTGATGGAGACAGAATTAGGTATCGGTGATACACTTCTGATCCCACTAAATACTAAATTACTTTATAATGAAAGGGATATTCCGACCGAAAACAGAGCACCTGCAATATATAGGGTTCAGGCAAAAGAGACGCTCTATACAATTGCCAAAAAGTGGGCACGAAAGAAAGTGGCTTACCTAAAGAAAATCAATAATTTATCGGATAAGACCCTGTCTCTGGAAATGCCACTAATTCTTGGATGGATGGATAATAGGTTGCTTACCAATAAGAATTTTGATACTGAAGAAATTGAAATCGCCCAAAAAGATGCAGAGCTTGCACTCAAAAGAGATACATCCAGTCAACAGGCCGCCGTCATTGAACAGGGTAAAGCAATTTGGCTAAAGAGCAAATCTTCCAATGACCAGCCATTTGTTTTACATCGCAAGGCAAAACTAAATTCTATTGTACAGTTGTACAACCCCATGACAGGCAAAAGAATCCATGCTAAAGTAGTGGGGAGAATTTCTTCTAGAAATTATGATGACAATGTGTTAGTGGTACTCACCCCATATTTGGCTCGAGCACTAAAAGCTCGTGATGAAGCCTTTTTCATAAAAATGAAGTACACACTCTGATTTCACAATCGTGATAGCGCTAAATGTACACTATGGTTTGGCGTATAAAACGTACAAAGTCAAAACCCCCGATCATGTAAAATCGAGGGTCTCGGATAAGAGAGTGTTATACTTTTTGCACGCCTTTCGAGCGAAAAAATTAGTGTTATTGTGTCTATTGTCGGGTTACGTATTTGTCTTTAATTACAATCTGCCAAGTAATCTGGTCACCTGGCAGATTGTATTCTAGTGAGGATTAGTATTTAAACTTCGCCAATTTCATCAAGAATGATCTCTGTCCAAATGCCATTGATCAGCACGAGTATAGTCGTAATCATAGTTTATGCGTTTATTATGTTTGGAATACCCAAATTTATATTGATTTCATACAATATAAATGGACAGATTTTTGTGACTTGTCTTATTACATTTTATATCTTTTTTGTATTATTATACAATCTAATCTATTGATTATTAGGTTGCTATAATTTTATAAATGCTAACTAATCCTGATGAAAGACTTAATGCTATTTAGTCAATTATATGGTCTGAAATCTAAATATAACCATAAACAAACGAGTACGGACGGATTACTTGGCAAGATGGAATCCGAACTGGCAGACTTGGAGATGATGACAGATGAAGCCTTGGCTACCAAAGTTTATGGTGATAACATTAACGCCTCAACCTATCGGTCGTTGAAGTCAAGGTTGAAAGAAAAAATGATCACTGATTTGCTTCTTGGATCATCCAACAAATCCAAAAACAACATCAGGGAGAAACAAGAAGATGTATTTAGAGAATACGCCGCAGTTCAAATTGCAAATCTCAATGGTCAAGCAAAACTTAAAGAGCTACTTGCTACTCAATTGGTCAAAAAATCCAGAAAATATCATGTTACGGAGGTGACTGTGGACACTGCCTGGATATTATATTTACATCATCTTTTTTACGATACTGCTTCCAAGAGATCCAAAAATTATTTTGAAATCTATGAATATAACAGTGAATTACTAGCTTTAGAACGAGCTTGCAAAAGGAAATATGCTGAGCTCAGCCAAATGCTTCAGAATCAAAAAATGGATATCACGGAAGTCTCCAAAACTTGCCTGGAGTTCTTTGAGGAGTATAGCACTGCCGCTGAACAGACACCATCATTTAGCCTCAATAGAATGCTTTATCTGATCGGATGTGTTGGATACTATTTGATTCGAGATTATAACAGCATGTATAAATTAGCAAACGAGGCACTACTATTTCTACAAACGCTTCCTTTCAAATCTCTACCGATAGAAGCCCAGTTTAGAAGATATATAGTTAGATCACAGTTATTGCAAGGCGAATACGCTCAAGGCATTCCGATTCTACAGGAAATTATCAATACTAGCAATAAGAAGAATACAGGTTGGTTCAACTCTTATCAGTTGCTTATTCAGCTGTACATGTTAACCAATCGATATAAAAAAGCCGTCGAATGTCTTGAAACGGTTCAAAAGAATAAATTGTATAAGTCTCTCCCTGCAATTTTTAAAAATGACTGGAGGATTCTTGAAGCATATCTCAACTTTGTTCAACTTCAAAATCCTGAATTAGGCAAGCCCACTATGTCAAGGTTTCGGATCAACAAATTCATCAATAACAATCCTGAACTTACGGAATCGAAGCGTATGTACAATATCCAATTGATTGTGGCTCAGTTACTTTTTTATTTCCATGATCGCAATTATCGCAAGATTGAAGAAAGAATAGATGCTGTCTCAAAGTATACTTCCAGATATCTCAAGAAAGATGAAACCTATCGCAGTCAGGTCTTTATCAAAATGTTGGCAGAAATACCAAGAAACAACTACACCAGGCTCGCAATTGAACGTCATACTCGAAAATTCAGAAAAAAACTTTCTGAGCACCCTTCCACGATGGACATCGGTATCGACAATATAGAAATCATTCCTTATGAAAAATTGTGGGAGATGATATTATCTAAGATGAAGCGCTAAATCTATTTGGTAAACTAATAGCACCTGATTCTTAATGTGGCTTTCGGAAAAGAAATAAATAATCCTGTCTGTCCAGGGGTGGTAAGATGTGATTGTCGTTGTTCCGAACTTAGTTCCTATTTAAAAATTACGTTGAACCTGCTTAGGCTGCAGGCCCAACGCTGCATTTAAAATCTCTATCAACTTTTTTAAGAAGATAATGAGACTCTTCGAATAAGAATTGTTTCTTCTATATTTCTCCTATTTCGTCAACTGTAATGCAAATACCCAGCACTAGGTCAACCAATGACAACAATGTAATTATCATAGCTCTCTCTATTTTTATTGTGTGATGTATCACTGATTAACGAAATTAACCCATAATTAATTCCAAAAATAGGACAAATATATGCTTATCATCTCAACTATAATTTACACTTTTTGATATCATTAAATAAATACTTAATTGATATTCAGTAGATTAGCTATTCATGAATAAGAAAGGAAAGAAAACCCGCAGGAATGCAATTCCCGTTTTTCGTCAAATCATTGAAAACCTGGACACCAAAGCTTTAGAGTCCCTTTTGGAAACAGGACTTAAAGAGGAAGAATTCCAACTCATCGATGGCATTAGAAAAAATGCTTTCAAAAGTGATAAAGGCGCGTGTTATGATATTTATGGTGTGGAAAAATGTAGTAGTTATAATCAGCTGAAAGCTTCTACGAGAGTAAAATTAATCCGGAAGCTGATCAGTCAAGTTCCTCCTCAATCTGCAACATTCAACTTTGGAAATATCTACAAACGGGTGAATGCAGAATATTCTGCCTTCAATATTTTACACAGATCATCACAAGGTACTTCGGCCGCCTATCTAGGCGAATTGATAGTTAACAGTGCTATCAAATATGACTTTGGCGAATTCATTTGCCCGATCTCTTCATATCTTATTGAATACTTCAATATTTACAACCCCAATGTCAAAAAATCCAATTTCTATAAAAAAATATTGGAAGAATATAGCAACACCATCGCTCTTGAACGAAAGGCGAGAATAATGTATTCAGAATTAATGAACCTATTCATTCTTCAATTTGCTCCGGGAATGAAGGCTCATGAACAAGCAACACATCAGCTATCGCAACTAGAACCCCATTTATACAAGATACCTTCAACAAGATTTCACCTTTACACTTTCCTGATCAAAACTTTTAAATGCTATGCTATAAAAGATTTTCCTGCCATGAATCAAGCGGCACAGCAGGGATATCGATATTTTGCTGAATTGGAATTCCGTCGGCCACTGATAGAAAATACATTTCTTCGAAAAAGTGTTGAAGCCAATCTTGTACTCGGTAATTTTCAGTATTGCGAAGACCAACTTCAAATGATTTTGAGCAATGCTAAAATGGGTAAAAGTAATTGGTACAATACACTGGAAATATTGATAACGCTTAATCTACATCAGCAGGCATATCCTAAAGCAGTCAAGTCATTCAATCTGGGCAAGAAAAATCGAAATTTCAACGAGTTGATATCAACGATAAAAACGCGCTGGGGCCTCCTGGAAGCCTATATCAACTTCCTCCAGCTCGCAGGAGTAGCTCCAGAATCTCCAACAATGTCCCGTTTCCGTATTAACAGATTCATCAACGATACACCTCAATACGAAGAGGACAAAAAAGGGCGTAATATTCAGCTGATCATCGCCCAACTCCTCTTCTATATCATAGATAAAAACTGGGACAAGATGGAAGAAAAGATCGAAGCGCTCCAGAAATATGGCACCCGATATCTTCGCAAAAATGAACTCTTTCGAAGCCAGGTATTTATCAAAATGCTCCTCGAAATACCGCGAAGACTGTATCATCCTCAGGCCATCTTGCGTCATACCTCTCGGTACCGAAAAAGACTGGAAGAGATGGCACCTAACATTGACCTCAATGGAAGTACACTAGATCATACCATACGAGCATCTCTGGGAGTTGATCATTAAGAATATTGTGCCCCCTAAGTATACCCGAAAATCAAAATTTATACAGAAAGAGAGTGCTTAGTTTCGCTAGATATTCTTGATTCATTTAGATTACATTTGTAGCGATTTAAAAATGAAAACTTCAATTATGCAAAGAATCTCTCTGACACTATTATTGCTGGTCAGTGCTTCCACTGCAATGTTGGGTCAAAGAAGGGAACCGCTCGAAATTAGAATGGATTTTGAATCTTATGATCCACCATCAACCCTTGTGACTCCTGAACATTCGACAACATCTGCGAAATTTCCCTTCATCGATATCCACAGCCATCACTGGCGCATGGCGACTCAAGATCTGGACCAACTGATCCGTGAGATGGACGAACTGAATATGGGAATTGTTGTCAATCTCAGCGGACGAGGAGGTGAACGGTTAGCAGCGATGACCGAGAATATCAATACGACGGATTATGGCAATCGAATCGTCCTTTTTACCAATATAGAATTGAGAAGTATAGACGAACCGGACTGGGCAGAGCAAACATTGAAACAACTGGAATTCGACAAAGCTAATGGTGCCAAAGGACTTAAAATATATAAGAGTCAGGGAATGTCTAACGAAGACGCTAATGGCAACCGCATCAAAATCGATGATCCACGAATCGATCCGATATGGGCTAAGTGTGGAGAATACGGATGGCCAATACTCATACACTCTGCCGATCCCAAACAGTTTTGGCAACCTTTGGACAGCTTGAATGAACGTTGGTTGGAACTAAAACTTCGACCTGGGAGAAAACGAGAAGCGAATGATCCTGCATCATGGGAAACGATCATGAATGAACAATGGAATATCATTAAGAGACATCCCAATACGAATTTCATTAGCGCTCATTTTAGCTGGCACGCCAACGATTTGAAAAAGTTAGGTGAACTTCTTGATGAAATGCCCAATATGTATGTTGAGACAGGTGCTATCATTGCAGAGTTAGGTAGACAACCAAGAAGTGCTTTAAAGTTTTTTGAAAAGTATCAGGACCGTGTTCTATTTGGAAAGGACTCTTACAATCCCGGTGAATATCATACCTATTTCAGGGTATTGGAAACGGATGACGAATACTTTCCATATTACAAAAAATATCATGCCTTTTGGAAGATGTATGGATTGGATCTACCGGATCCAATTCTCAAAAAACTTTATTATAAAAATGCCATTGGTTTAATTCGGGGAATCGACACTGCATTATTCCCTGATTAGATACCTGTACTATGCAACAATTAATTAAAGACGTAGGTGAAAATTTTGAGTTATACTACCACAAATTTGTAGATGTATTGCCAAAGCTGATGGTTGGTCTAATTGTTTTGACGGTTATATGGCTCGTTGCCAACAGCATCAAGCGTGGTTTTCGAAAAAGACTCGCTCATCGGCTGGAGGATCCACTTCTTGCTGGGTTTCTGGCGAGAGCAATCGGCATTGTAATCAAGATCATCGGGATACTGATCTTTATGAAGATTATTGGGCTGGGTACTTCAGTAGCTGCATTTCTGGGAGCGGCAAGCGTTGGCACCTTTGTCATAGGATTCGCACTCAAGGATATTGGCGAGCATTTTCTTGCTGGAATCATGCTGGCATTCAATCGACCTTTCAGAGTCGGGGATGTGGTGGCCATAAACGGAATCACAGGAAAAATATTGGAAGTCAGTCTTCGGAATACACATCTCAAGACTTTCGATGGAAAGGATGTCTATGTCCCCAATGGGAACTTTATCAAAAACCCGTTATTCAATTTTACTATTGATGGGCATCTTCGATACAATCTGGAAGTTGGCGTCGCTTACAATGCAAATGCGGAGAAAGCCATGAATATCATCGAAGATATTATACGCACAGAACCCGGAGTAATTCTCGACAGCAGAGAACCCACGGTCTTTATCACCAGGCTTGACAATTCCGATGTTAAAATCAATATGTATTACTGGCTAAATCCATTGGACAAAAGTATTTCATCACTCAACATCCAGAGCAATATTTTGCGAAGAATTAAAGGAGCACTACAAGCTGCAAACATTGAAATTCCTTATAATATACTCCATGTCATTCAAGAAGAAGCACAGCAATGATAAATACGCTACTCGACCAATTACAGCAGACAAGACAAAACATGCTCACCCTGCTCGCTCAGCATTCTTTCGAGCAGCTCAATCTAATCCCAGTATCATTCAATAACAATCTCATTTGGAATGCGGCCCATGTGCTTGTTACCCAACAATTGTTGTGCTATCGACTTAGTGGAATAAAAGGATATATTGACGATTCTATTATAGAATCTTATCGCAAAGGTACAAGGCCCGAAAAAGTGGTTTCTGATGGTTTTATTATTGAGATGAAGGAACAATTGGTTTATACAGGAGATAAAATCAGAGAAGACTACCACAAGGATATTTTTAAGGAATACAAAAGCTATCTAACCAGCTTCGGTACTGAAATAACTTCGATTGAAGACGCCATAGCGTTCAACAATATCCATGAAGGTATGCACTTAGGTACGATGATGGCGATGCGGAAACTAGTTTGATTTCTTAAGATTTTTTCTGCGCTCCACCTCAGTATTCAATAGATGCAATTCTCGTGATATATCGCCGGTCACGGAACTGTTTTCCTGGGCTCTTCTGATCAGGTAAGGTGTTACTTCCGACACCTTTCCATATACCATATATTTCGAAACATTGAATCCGGCCGCACTCAAATTGAATGTGATATTGTCAGACATCCCATATAATTGACTAGAATTCAAATGAGGATGATTTCTATCAATTTTCATTTGATCAATCAAACTGGATTGCAAGGCATTGCTGTGCAAATTATGCGTCGCATTACAAGAAGCCATCTCCTTGTATCGCTCCACACAGAAGATTACTGCTTCATTGTAATCACGATCTGTGTCCTCTTTGGTTTCATGTATAGGAGATGGATAGCCCATTTCAGCAGCGCGTGTTCTTTCTTTGTGCATATATGCACCTCGCACTAGTTTGGCGCCAAGAATATATCCCTCTTTCTGCGCCTTGTCATAGGAAGCTTTCAAAAAATCCATCCGATCGGTTCGGTAGAGTTGAAATGTGTTATAGACTATCGCTTTTTCTTTATTATATCTGGACATCATTGTATCCGACATTTCATCAATACTATCCTGAATCCAGCTCTCCTCCGCATCAATATATATGGAGACTCCATTTTCAAAAGCATTACGACACATGCGATCTAAACGAGCATTGGCCCTTTCATACCGCTCATTTTCTTCTTTTGAAAATTCATCACCTCTATGATGCTTTTCGAGCAGATCAAAATCACATAATCCCGTCACCTTTGTACTGATACCAGGCACTGATTCTTGATCATGTGCAAATTGTATCGCCTTGATATTTTGATTCATGGTGAAGTCATACGCCTCTTCCGTTTCTTTGGCTTCAGCACCATAATCCAGCACACTTTGAGTTTTGAATTTGTACAGGTGTTCAATATCATCTATACTCTCTTCCAGCGTTTCTCCTCCGCAAAACTGTGGGAAGACGGTCTTCTTAATCACTCTTTTTACAATTGGCAGGTGCAGATCAAGTGCCCACAAGGCCATCTTGGATCCCAGATCAACCAACCATCCCTTGTTCATTAAGTGAAATAGCTCTCGTGTAGCTTTTAATTCCTTATCTGATTTCGAAGCGAATGCCAATTCGGTATTGGAGAAATCAGGTGATTTGACATCGGTAGACATAATTCTAATTTGGTTTTATTCATTCCAGATCTCCCAAGAACGATCTGCTTGTAAATGTAGCATTTCGAGACCATTCTTGACAATTGCACCACGTTTAGATCCAAATTTCATGAATCTTGTTTCCACGGGATTGTAGACCATATCATATAAAATATGTTCCTGTCCCAATGCATCGTATGGAATCGGTGGAAAACTATCTTCATTGGGTGCCATTCCTAAAGGTGTCGTATTGATAATCAACTTATGGTTCTCGATCATTAGATTGTCCAAGTCTGAATATTTTATGGTTTGAATATTATCCTTTCTTGAAACTATATTGTATTCGATTTGCAAGTGTTCCAATACCCAGATTACGGCTTTAGCCGCACCTCCATTACCTAAAATCAAGGCATGGAAGTGCTCATCTTCCTCAATCAGAGGAAGTAAGGATTGATGAAATCCATGCACATCAGTATTATAGCCGATCAGTCTGCCATCCAATATCTTGATGGTATTCACTGCCCCGATCTCTATGGCGCTCTCATCGATTTCATCCAGAAATTCCATCACCTTGGATTTATACGGTATTGTCACATTGAGCCCTACTAAATTTGGATATGTCTTAATGAGTGAGGGAAAGAGATCTATTTGATCAATAGGAAAAAGATCATAGGCATGATCTTCCAGCTTGAGCTGTTCAAATTTCTCAGTAAAATATTTTTTCGAAAATGAATGCGATAGAGGGTACCCTATCAATCCAAATTGTTTCATATATATCGAATGAAGTAGCTATTCTTCGATGGTCTGTTTATCAAATTTAGACAAAACCAAAACAATTAAGATACCGATTATCATAGATATAATAACACCAAATACGAAAGGTTCTCCGAAATAGGCATCGGGCATAACATTCTCTTCCAGAAATGGCACCTCAACCCCTTTTCTATTGACACGTGTTGAAAGTACATTGCGCCAGGGCCAGATCTTGTTTAAGGATCCCAACATAAATCCTGTCAAAATAGCAAGTGTAAGATCTCTATAATACTTAAAGAGCCATGTCAGCACACGTGAAAAGATCACTAATCCCAAAACTGCTCCACAACCAAATACGACGAACACCTTCAAATGCTCCCATGCCTGGGTCTTCAGGGCTTCCTTTACCGAACCTAGAATGAACGTATACATACCCATCAAAAGCAGCATAAAACTTCCGGATATGCCCGGTAATATCAATGCGGTGATGGCGATAAAACCACTAATGAATATCATGAAAGTGGACTGTGATCCCTGAGCAGGTGTTGCGACGGTAATAAAAAAAGCAAGAGCTGTACCCAGGATAAGAAAGACAATTTCTTTCCATGACCAAACGGTGATTTTGCTTCCCACATACACCACAGAGCTGATAATCAACCCAAAAAAGAAAGACCAGACTATCGGTGGATAAGTCTCTAACAAATAAGTAATCACAAAAGCCCCACCTCCAAGGCCAATGCCCATTCCAATCAGAAGAAAAAAGAGGAATGTACCATTGATCTTTTTCCAAACCCCGGAGATCCCGTCAGATCTGAATGTCCCAACCAAAGAAGGATGAAATGCTTTGATGGTTGCTAGCAACTTTTCATAAATCCCTGTAATAAAAGCAATCGTCCCACCTGAAACCCCTGGTA
>JAHHJQ010000143.1 GCA_018680005.1 Bacteroidia bacterium
TCTCTGGGTTAAGGAACAAAGACGTCCTGATACCATTAGCTTGCAATTCCTTTATGATATCAATCAGAAAGGATTCGTGCATTATGGTATCCCATCCACTATCACTAGTCAATGCATCAGGAGGATCAGGCACCAAAGTACATTGATGCGGAGTATTGGCCAATACCAGATCCATAAAAGCGGGACTGGGATATCCTTCAATATTGAATTCAGTGGTAACAACCTTTTTCAAATTAGGAATGTCATCATATCGAATATGACGCTGATCAGGTCTGGGGTGTACGGTAATACCCTGTGCCCCAAATGCCTCGCAGTCCTGTGCAAAACGAATCAGATTAGGAATATTGCCTCCTCTCGAATTTCGAATCAGGGCAACCTTATTGATATTCACACTCAACTTTGTCATACTACGGCTTGGATTGTGATCCGACAAATGTAATTCTTAGTTCACGTTTGTAATAAAAAGAATAGTTTTATAGTCGGTTCATCTAAACCAATGATATGAGTGGATTGATGCAAAGAATTTCTACTGCCATTGTCTTTGTGATAATTGTACTGGTTGGAATATTCGGGGGTTTGAAAGCCTTCCTGGCTCTATCGTTTCTAATAGCTGTCTTTTGTGGTGTCGAGCTCCTTGGAATTCTCCACCCTCGCGATCAGGCCTTTAGCCTCAGAAGATTTCTGGGTATTGTCATGTCTATATCCCCTATCATATATATAGTGTTAACCCAAAATGACATTATCACCTTGTCACCAGGGGAATCGATCGCTTTCCTGACTTTGACCTGCTTTATCTTATTTGTAATTGAGCTTTTTGTTCATTCCGACGAACCGTTCACATCTATAGGGGCTTCAATTTTGATTTTGATCTATGTTGGACTTCCATTGTCGTTGCTTGCACATATGGCTTACAATTTAGAAGTATATGATCCATTATTCATCCTGAGTCTTTTCCTGTTTACGTGGGTCACCGATTCGGGCGCTTTTTTTATTGGTTCCTGGTTTGGCAAGCACAAGTTGTTCGAGAGAATTTCTCCTAAGAAGACGATTGAAGGATTTATTGGCGGGTTTGTCGTAGCAATCATAGTTGGTTATTTATATAGCTATATTTCAGAGAGCCTGACACCCTTCCACTGGATGACACTTGCGGGTACTATTGCCATTACTGCATCTATAGGAGATTTAATCGAATCTATGTTGAAACGAAGCCACAATATAAAAGATAGCGGTGCATGGTTACCTGGCCACGGTGGTTTTCTGGACAGGTTTGATGGGTTTCTCTTTTCACTTCCATTTGCATATGCCGTTATTCATTTATTACCCTAAGTCTGATCCAGAAAGTCCTCAGATTCACTAATTTCGCCCCCCAATGCTGAGAATTCACAAAGAGGGCCAAAGATTATTGACAATTACGGGCATATTCCTGTTGTTGGTGAACCTGGTAATAATGAGATATGCAGATCATCTTTCTTTGTATATACTTGCCCTTTCACTTATTGTATTTGGCTTTTTGCTCTATTTTTTTCGAAATCCAAAAAGAAATATTCAGGAATCTGACAACAGCCTGATTTATGCTCCTGCAGATGGCAAAGTAGTAGCTATAGAGCAAGTAGAGGAAACCGAATATTTCAATGACAAAAGAATCCAGGTATCCATATTCATGTCTCCAACCAATGTGCATGTCAATCGCAATCCAGTCGGGGGCAAGATCAACTACTATAAATATCATCCTGGTAAATATCACGTAGCCTGGCATCCTAAATCCTCCACGGACAATGAAAGGACAACGGTCGTCATCCATAACGGAAAGAAGGAAATCTTGCTAAGGCAAATTGCAGGATTTATGGCGAGACGAATTGTTAGCTATGTAAAAGAAGGTATGGAAGTAGATCAGGGTAGTGATATGGGATTTATCAAATTTGGCTCCCGGGTAGATTTATTTTTACCGCTTGATGCAGCCATTGAAATAAAGCTGGATCAAAAGGTTGTTGGCAACCAAACTGTGATTGCCAAAACCTCTTGATAATTCTTGTCTAGGCTGCCATTCTGGAAAGTTTTCTGAGATTGACCTGATCAATCGCTTTTTTAAGATCACGCATTCGGATATTGTCTCCATTAACCGTGACTATAAATCGTTCTTTTATAATTACAGCGAATGATCCCGATTCTCTGCGGGAATCATATTGTTCATAGGCCTTGAAGCCTTCATATGTTGTTGTCTTTTCATACCCATCCTGGTCTTCTTTATCCACTTCAAAGGTGGACCAGCTGGCGATCATATTGACTAACTTGCCCGCTTTGCCGACATCGACAATATTAATGTCCATGTTACTTTCACCATCTGAATAGGTAGCTTCTGCATTGGAGATCTTGAATCCAAGCATACCGGTAGTCTGACCTTCAGAACCTTCCTGCTTGAGAGATCCGATCCTACTGGGCAGCATATCTTTAAGTTCTCGAAAGTTGACAACTTCTATCTCCTCAATGTTTTCTTCACCATTGTCTTCACTAAAAAGTTCATCCAACTCCTTTCCGGCCTTATTTAGAGCTTCTTGAAAATTCTTAGGTTCATCATCATTGGTAGTGACCTCTGTTTCCTCTTTCTCACTTTTTGAGCTAGAGTCAGTAGAGCATGCACCGATCACAAATGCCGCTACCAGAAATAATAAAAAGTTACGCAATTTCATATCTGTCTTGGTTTAGTTATCCAGTTACTTCGGGTTTCATTTGCGGAAAGAATAATACTTCCTGAATGGAATGCTGATTGGTCAACAACATTGTCAATCGATCAATCCCTATGCCCAATCCTGAGCAAGGCGGCATTCCATATTCCAATGCCCGAAGAAAATCCTCATCCAGCGCCATAGCTTCATCATCACCGCGATTTGCCAATTTCAACTGTTCTTCAAATCGTTCTCTTTGATCCAATGGATCATTTAACTCAGTGTAGGCATTGGCAATTTCCTTTCCGTTGACAAAAAGCTCAAACCGCTCAACCAGTCCTTCGACTGATCGATGCTTCTTCGCCAGAGGAGTCATTTCTATTGGATAATCTATAATATATGTAGGTTGAATCAAATGTTCTTCGACTTTCTCTCCAAAAATCTCGTCTATCAGCTTCCCGCGACCCATAGAGGCATCAATAGGTATATGCAAATCACTGCATACCTTCCTCAATGCATCTTCGTCCATATCCGATATATCTATACCTGTATACTTCGCTATAGACGCATACATGGTCATTCTTTCATATGGGCCAGCAAATGAAATCTCATGCCCTTCGTATGTTACTGTAGTTGTGCCATGGACTTCCTGACAAATATATTCGAGACATTGCTCGACCATTTCCATCATCCAGATGTAGTCTTTGTAAGCTACATAGATCTCCATTGATGTAAACTCCGGGTTGTGAGTACGATCCATACCTTCATTTCGGAACATCTTACCAATCTCGTAGACACCGTCAAATCCTCCAACGATCAGTCGTTTCAGATATAGTTCGTTGGCGATCCGAAGAAACAACGGCATATCTAAAGTATTATGAAAGGTCTCAAACGGCTTTGCAGCAGCCCCACCATGAATTGGCTGAAGTATAGGTGTTTCTACCTCAAGCCATCCTTTAGCATCAAAAAAACTCCGCATAGCTTTGATGATCTGACTACGTTTCCTGAAAATCTCTCGGTAATCCGGGTTAACTG
>JAHHJQ010000145.1 GCA_018680005.1 Bacteroidia bacterium
AAACCACACCATATTATGCTGCAGCTCGACTTTGGGTTGATGCAATCATTAATCCCATCGACACGCGAAAATTCATTTCTACGGCCATAGAAGCAGCCAATAATGGTACCGTTGAAAAGTTTAATCCCGGTGTAATTCAGGTGTAACTGAAGTCAGCTAAAACTTTAAATCAAGTCCGTTTTGAGAATTAAACAAGATGATGATCAGTATTCACTTGTAGCGCAAACGTTACAAGGACTAGAACAGATTTTGGCTGAAGAAATTAAAGCTTTAGGCGGTGACAACATTGAAGTATTAAAGAGAGCCGTTCGATTTCGGGGAAGTGCAACAACCATGATGAAAACCAATCTCTGGTGCCGGACTGCAATAAGAATTTCAGCGGAAATCAATCACTTTAAAATTAGAAATGCACAAGACTTATATGATCACGTCTATAAACTTCCCTGGGCAAAATTGATGAATGAAAAAGACACATTTATTGTCACGCCTATTGTCAAATCTCCGATATTTAGAAATACCCTATTCGCTGCACAGAAAACTAAGGATGCTGTTGTCGATAAAATCCGAAAGTATCATGGTAACAGGCCCAGTATTGATAAGACTAATCCAACATTTAGGATTCTTATTAAAATCAATGATAATGAATGTTCAGTGCTCCTCGATAGTTCTGGAGACATCCTCTTCAAAAGGGGGTACCGACAAAGATCCTTTGTTGCCCCATTAAATGAGTGTTTGGCCGCCGGCCTGGTGATGCTATCCGATTGGGATACTGAAAGTGATCTTCTCGATCCATTTTGTGGTTCAGGTACAATTGCAATAGAAGCTGCACTAATAGCTTGCAATATTCCACCTAATTTCCTTAGAAGGCATTTTGGATTCATGGATTGGGAAGATTATGAACATGATCTCTGGAAATCAGTGAAGACAGATGCTGTTCAAAGCAAGAAGTCATCTGACATCAAAATCTATGCGTTCGACAAATATTGGAAAGCTATTGAACAGGTACGTGAAAATGCCGTCAAGGCTGGATGTGCTGATATTATTGTATCCAAAAAGAAGGACTTCTTTGAGATCAACGGACCAATTGGCAATGTTCGAACCGTGATTACAAATCCTCCTTATGACGAAAGAATAGGACTTCATGATGCTGAAGTATTCTACAAAGAGATAGGAGATCAGCTCAAAAACAATTTTATTGATCAAAGTATCTGGATCCTTTCATCCAATCTGGACGCATTAAAGTCTGTCGGTCTTCGCCCTAGCAGAAGAATCCCATTATTCAATGGCGCATTAGAAAGCAAATTTGTAAATTACCAAATGTATAAAGGATCAAAGAAGCAGAAGTATCAATGACCAGCATCAATCGATTGATCATATTAACACTTGTATTAGCCGGTTCAACATATTGTTCACTGCAGGCGCAATCTGAGATCGGTCTCAAGATAGATTTGAGCTCTATTGAGGATATAAACTTTGAATATCCTGTCCACTTTCTATTTACATCAAACAAGGAAGATACTGCTCTTTTCCAATTCAATGACAATCTTGTTGCCCCGACAATATTTAGTTATCAAGAATTGGGATTTTTCTGCAAGGTTGATCTTAAACTCGAAAAAGCTTTGAAGATTCCGGTGAGATTTAGATTGGGAACGGTGGAAGAGGTTGACTTTCTTGAAAGAAAAGGTCCTACCAGATACAACTACTAAATCAAATCCAGTAAATCTTTCGCCCCTATCGTGCGCTCTGCCGTAAACCCTTCCGCAAAGGCAACCTTGATGGACCTTCCAAATACCCGGTTTTTAGCTTTGGTCGCTTCGAGGAATTCCTTACTTGAAATGGGAGATGAAGGTTCATCATTGTTGGGGTCATAGAACTGTGATTTAAAAGCCATTATGGACTTCATTTTTCTGTCCATATAAGGACTGATGTCAATGACGATATCCGGTTGCATATATTCATCCTGAATACTTGAAAAGATCTGTCTGGGCCTCCATTCTTCTTGTGCAATCCCATTCATCTCAGTATGAATCTTTCGCAGACCTGCCAGAAAACAAGCATCTCTGACCAACCTGGAAGCCTTGCCATGATCCGGGTGTCTATCTTCTGCCGCATTGGTCAGAATAATATCCGGCTGATATTGACGAATCTTTTTTATAATATCCATCTGATTCGCTTTAGAATACTGAAAAAATCCATCAGCCATTCCTAAATTATCCCGAACACTCACACCCAGAATATCAGCCGCGACGCTTGCTTCAGCCAGTCTTATTTGAGCATTTCCACGTGTGCCGAGCTCTCCCTGTGTAAGATCTATAATACCTACTTTGTATCCAAGATCTATATGCTTCATCACAGTTCCTGAACAACTCAGTTCGACATCATCAGGGTGGACCATGATGGCCAGAATATCCAATTTCATGAGTTTTAGTTGTGTTCTGCGGATTGTTTCATGTCATCACCATCTTATAAGGACAGATCCCCAGGTAAATCCACTTCCAAATGAGGCCAAACAAACGAGATCTCCTTCCTTGACTCTTCCATTTTCCCATGCCTCTGCCAGCGCGATTGGAATAGACGCAGCCGTGGTATTACCGTATTCCTGAATATTATTATATACCTGATCATCCGATAGTCCAAGTCGCTTCTGCACAAATTGGCTGATCCTAAGATTCGCCTGATGAGGTATGAAAAGGTCAATATCCGAAGTCTGTAAGTCTACCTCTTGTAAGGCCTCTCCTATGACTTCCGGAAACTTCTGTACAGCTAGTTTAAAAACAAACTGGCCTTCCATCTGAGGATAATATAAACCTTCATCCAGCATTTTTTGTGTTATAAATATTTCACCATATGGAATATCATAATCAAATCCATAATCGACACCAAAGTCGTGCTTGTCATTGTGATATCCGCCATGTGATCCGGGTAATATCATGGATAATTTTTCCGCGTAAGTTCCATCTGAATGCAATTTTGTTGTAAGAATTGCCGATTCACTGTCAGATTCGTTTCTTTGAACTACAACGGCTCCTGCACCATCGCCAAATATCACAGTAATATTTCGCCCTTTATTACTAAAATCCAGTCCCATTGAATGCATTTCCGCACCAACAACCAATACATTCCGATACATTCCTGTCTTCACAAATTGATCTGCGACAGAAAGACCATAGATAAAACCAGAACATTGATTTCTTATATCAATTGCACCACATTCACTCTTGGTGATACCTAATTCTCTTTGCAACAGAACTCCACATCCGGGGAAGTAGTAGTCAGGACTAAGCGTTGCAAAAACAATAAAGTCGATATCATTCTTGGAAATGCCAGCCCTTTCAATGGCTATTTTGGCTGCTTCAACACCCATAGTTGTGGATGTTTCCTTATGCTTCTTTGCATATCTGCGTCGTTCAATACCAGTTCGTTCTCTAATCCATTCATCGGAGGTATCCATCAACTTGGTCAACTCTTCATTTTCAACTACCCTTTCCGGAACGTAATAGCCTAATCCGGCAATTTTTGATTTATACATATGGTTAGAATTTTCGTCAGACACAAAGTCTAAAATAAAATGCAGATTACAAAAGTAGAATTGATCTAATGTAGAAGTGTGTTGAATATCTATCTTTCCAATTGTACCAATTCTCGGTTCAGGGATAATGCAGTATCGATATTTTCTGTTTCTTCTATTTTCAATCTCAGAAAATCCAGATCTTCAATAAATTCTTTTTCAGATTTGAGATTTTGTAATTCTAGTATCTCACCTGCTTTTCGTGAACTCACTTCCTTTAACTTTGCCTTCTTTCTAGCCATGGTCCTCAAAACTTTCTGGTCATTAAGTAAGGACTGAAATTTAAGTTCCACACTTCTTAAGGCCTCCAATTTGGTCTCTTTCAGCATTCTTTCGCTTCCAAATTCATTGATCAAATGCTCGACCTTGGATGCAGCTGTATCTGACAGGTCTGTATATTCAGCAAGTTGTTGTTCGAGGTCTAAAATTTCGGATTCGATAATATCCAACTCCCGAATTAGTTTCCTAATCTTCTTAGCAATGGCATCTAGTTTTTCTTCCAGAATTCCCTCCAGCGTGTTTCTTAGTCGAAACTTTCTAAATGACTTAAACAGCCATCTCGATGTGATATACAAAAGACTTATCGCTGCAATTATCCCTGCCGCAATAGCAATTGCGTAGGCAAATGGTCTGAACAGAAAAAAAGCCAGAATGCCAACTATCACCAAGAGAAAAGCAAAACTATAATTGTTTCTTTGCGCCATTGCTCTAAATTAACGATCTGAATGTTAATTGGACGATTTCTTTTTGTGGGTTTTAGACTTTTTCTTTCGTGTTTTAGTTTTTAAAGTACCGGAATTCTTTCCACCTTGAAGAGCAGTATTGAATTGCTTAAAAAGCGCATTGAAATTTATTGCAGTTGCAGCCCAAACCAGGATGGCAAAGGTCAATGAAAATCCAAAATTGCAGAATGTCCTGTTGAGAAAACGCACGGACTTCGAGGAAAATCCTTCTAATTCATATATTCCAATCCTGCTAACAGATATATGTGTCAAAAGAGAGATGTACATAAAGAAATAGAAATATAACATAAAGGCGAAAAGGCCAATCAACAGTGCCTTAATCTTGGGCCTTAACGATATAGGTGTGGCCAAAATTAGAGATAGCAAGAAAATCAGCGCAGTTGTAGGAAAAGTAGACACCTTAAATTGCAAACTAGCATCATTCTCTATTTCCAGAGAAGTACCTTTCATGCGCGCTTCTTGGATCGCGCTTTGCAATTGCTCCTTACCAATTGGCGATATCCATACCTTGCTTGGATCATATAAGATAGGATTTCTGTCATGTTCAATATTAATCGATGCCTGAGGCAGACTCCATTCATAAAATCCTGATGTTGAATTAATAAACCATTGGCCAAGACGTTGTTCTACGCGATCATTCGCAGCCAATACACTAAAAACGGTGAATGCCAAAATGAAATAAGCAAAAGACCACAATATTTTGGATAGATCAAGCAAAGACTACGTATTGGATTTTGCTTTCAAAAAATTAAGATTAGTCCTTTTTAATGCCCAGTTGGCCCAAATAATCCAAAGAATAATACTAACTGCCATAAATATCACTGGTCCTCCCTGTTCATGCAAGAAATCAAACCACTGGGGAAAATTCTTTCCTGATAAAAACAGTAGAACAATACGGAGGATATTGAGAAGGATCAAAATCGAACCTCCTATCAGCAGGCCAGGCACTTTGTATTTAAACAAAATTGGGAAAACTAATATCGAACATAGGAACAATGCTGTCACCTCTGTTCCATCACAATTTTTTTGAATATTCACGGAATATCCATCACCAGACAATGTTTGCCCAGCAGTACTGGCATCGATACCAAAAAGATTGAGGATGCCACTGCTCAATTTTGCCTGAAATTTGATAAAATGATTTCCGATCAGTTGTTCGTAAGGTGCAGAATAGTAAATCAAATAGAAAATAATAATGCTAAATATAAAACCTGCCAAGAATTTAATAGCAGGCGACACACTATTCCATTTGGCAAGAAGTGACTTAGTATTTTTCTTGGCCATGGCTTAAGCATTTATTTTTCATAAAAAGTAGTAACATTGATCAGCTTATCATGCTTTTAAAATAGGTTGTTCAATAAGCCATTTTTAGAATGGACAAAGTAATGTGTTTTTATGCTAAAATGCCAAAGAGCTGAATTTAGTCTGCCAAAAACATTCCACTATCTGGATAATGCAACATTGGGTCCACTTCCAAAAAAAACTGAAGAAGCAGGAATCAAGGCATTATTGCAAGGAAGAAATCCGGTGAACCGCACAAGGGATCAATTTTTTGAACCTGTTGAACAAGCCAGACAATCCTTTGGCAAGCTTGTTCATACTCAATCGCAAAATATTGCTATAATACCAAGTGTTTCTTATGGTATTGCCACAGCTGCAAAAAATATTCAGGTAGACCAGGGCGATCAGGTTCTCATCCTTGAAAATCAGTTTCCAAGCAATTACTTCATTTGGAAAGATACTTGCCAACGAACTGGAGCCTTGTTGGAAGTTATAGAAAAACCCAATGCAACAGAATTTACTTCAAAATCCTGGTCGGAGCGTATCATAGATGGCATCACCGAAAAGACTAAAGTAGTGGCAATGGCACAGGTGCACTGGACCGATGGCACCCTGTTTGATCTGCTTGCTATATCAAAAAAATGTAAGCAATATGGCACTTTTCTTATCATAGATGCGACTCAATCTGTTGGTGCTTTGCCTTTCGATATTCAAACTATCCAACCAGATGCACTGGTTGTTGCCTCGTACAAATGGCTTTTAGGAGCTTATGGGCTCGGATTTGCTTACTATAGTGAACGGCTCCAGGGAGGCTCTCCTTTGGAAGTCAATTGGATCAACAAAGAACGGAGTCATGAATTTGAAAACCTCACGAATTATGAATCCCAATATCGACCAGGTGCAGCTAGATACAGTATGGGACAACAATCCAGTTTCGTTTCGATTTCCATGGCTAATGCATCTTTGGACTTGATAAACCAATGGCAACCGCATGCGATCCAGAATTATTGTAGGGATATTTGTAAGGCTGGGTTCGATCAACTTAGAGAAACTGGAGTTGGAATTGAGGAAGATGAGAACAGGTCATTTCATATCACAGGAATCCACCTGGATAATCGTTGGAATATTAATCAACTTCAGAAAAAACTTATAGCCAATAATATTAAAGTATCACAACGGGGAGAAGCTTTAAGAGTATCCACAAATGTCTACAACGATCAAGAAGATATTAATGCATTGGTAGAAACAATATTATCAAACAAACGCAATTAGAGGTGTAGACGATCTTTGCGTTCAAGTAAGACTTCATCAGACTCGACCCTCTCGGGATCAGGAACACAGCAATCCACCGGACACACAGCAGCGCATTGTGGTTCTTCATGAAACCCTTTGCACTCGGTGCATTTGTCAGGACTTATATAGTAGAAATCATCGGAAACAGGTCCATTAGCATCATCTGCATCAACTGCTTTACCATCCTCCAGCTCATAGCTTCCGGTGACACTTGTTCCATCAGAGATAGCCCATTCAACACCTCCTTCATATATTGCATTATTAGGGCACTCCGGCTCACAAGCGCCGCAATTGATGCATTCATCCGTAATCATTATTGCCATCTCTGAAATTTCTATTTAAAATGTGGACAAATATATAGGTTAGATTAAATAACTTCAATTTTTACTGTTTGGTTCAGATGTCAACATGTACTTTGGTATAAAATAGTACGAGACAAAGCACACATATGTCCAAACCGCTCTATTTAAAAATGGGGATCAAAGAGGGTTGTAAAGTTGCTGTCATCCATCCTCCGGAAGATTTTGCTACCTTTTTCTCGAATGTACCTTTTGAAATTACCTGGTCTGAAGATCCTAGTGAAGCCAATTTAGTTCATTTCTTTCCCAAGAACATTTCCAATCTCGAAGAAAAACTATTTGTTCTTCAAGACCAGATTGATAAAGAGGGTATGATATGGGTTAGTTGGTTTAAGAAAGCCTCTAAAATACCCACAGATATTGATGAAGATATAATCCGTGATACAGCCTTAAATCTCAAGCTGGTAGATGTCAAAGTGTGTTCGGTAAGTGATCAATATAGTGCTCTAAAATTGGTCATCAGGAAGCATTTGAGATAAGTCAAATCGGATGGAGAGTTTTATAACTTTGCAATTCTAATTCAAAAAAATCTATATGTCATTTATAAAATCAATTTCCGGATTTCGAGGTACCATCGGAGGTAAAGTCGGAGATAATCTCACACCTCTTGATATTGTTGAATGCGCTGCGGCTTATGGATCATGGTTAAAATCCAGACACTCCGGTCCGATAAAAGTAGTCATAGGCAGAGATGGCCGAATTAGTGGTCCAATGGTTAGCAGTCTTGTCACTCAAACATTACTCGGATTAGGGATAAATATTCTGGATCTGGGTCTCTCAACAACACCAACCGTCGAAATCGCTGTGCCGATTGAACAAGCACAGGGAGGAATCATATTAACTGCCAGTCATAATCCCAAAGAATGGAATGCGCTCAAACTCTTGAACGAGAAAGGCGAATTTATATCAGCTCAAGATGGTCAAGACCTTCTGCAAATTGTGGACGAAAAAAGTTTTGATTTTTGCGGTGTTGATGAATTGGGGAAATACTCAGAAGATGATACA
>JAHHJQ010000150.1 GCA_018680005.1 Bacteroidia bacterium
TTGCATCAGTCTATAACAATGCAGGAGATTCTTCAAGGTATAGTAAACAATCTAAAGGTGATGGTAAATTCTTTTTTGTATTGCGTGCGGGCAACAATCAGGAAATTGCAAAATCCGTAGATTTTGATAGTGAAGGTGCTACGGACAAAGCGATAAACATGTGCGTTTCGGAATTGCCCGTATTGGGAGCAGCGGACAAAGACGCATATACACCCCATGGCAAAGACGATAATTACAAAAGACTCGCTTTCTATCAGGAAAGAATAAGTAGCACGGAGGACGGCTTTCAGACTTTCGAAGATGATGGCAACTTCTATTTTACATTCAATAGCGGTGGAGGAATCCTGTTGATCAGTGAGGGATATAAGTCAGCAGCTGCACGAGACAATGGAATAGAATCCGTCAAAAAGAATATCGGAACCGCAGAAAGGTATCAGTTCCAACAATATACAAACGGCAAATATTACTTTGATCTTCGTGCCGGTAATAATCAGGAGATTGCTACAAGTATCTGGTTTGACCAGGATGAAGACATGCAAGCTGCCGTAATAAGCGTTGTGGGAGGTCAGGCACCATCTACTCAAGGTGAGGTAGACGATTATTTAGACTGTGATGCATATAAAGGTCATCCCCGATTATCCGATAACACTGATTTTTCCACCTTCGAAAAAGATGGAGAATTCTATTTTGCTATGTTGGATGACAAGGATGCTGTTGCTCTGAGGAGTGAAGGATATACAACATCCAAGGCCAGAGACAATGGCATTGAGTCTGTACTTAAGAATATACAGATTGAAAAAAGATTCAAACTTGTAGAGGATGAAGGAAAATGGTTCATCGCCCTGCGCGCCGGCAATAATCAGGAGATTGCAAGATCATGTCCATTTGATTCAAAGGCAGCCGCAGAAGGATATCTAAGTGGAGCGTCTCAAGAACCAGTCCCGGTTGCAGCCGTTCCTGCTGCCCCAAAAACGAAAAGAAAAAAGAGAGCAAAAAAACCAAAGGTTGCCAAAGTAGAGGTAGGCTCAGGTTCTTATCCATGTAGTGATATCAGTTACAAAATATTCAAAAGTGGCAACGGCAAACATTATTTTACATATCGGGATAAGAATGATAAAGCCGTATTGATCAGCAGTAATATCCGCGGATACGATGCATTGGAGGATGTTGAAAAAGTTGTTGGTATGATAGCCGCTAACGGATCAAAATCAGATCACTTTGAGGTGAGAACTACCAAGAACGACAAATTCTACTACTATCTCAAAGATGATGATGGCAAGAATATCGGTAAGAGTTTCTTCTTTGATACGAAGGCAGAGATGCAGGATGCCATGAAATTGTTTGATTGTGGATTAGCAGGTGCATCTGTTAAAGCTGGAATTGCAGCAAAGGCCGGTGTCGGATCTGCCAGCGCTACTTCAGAACATAGAGATGACGACTATATGGTCTGCAGTGCCTATGAAGGTCAAAAGGTAGATACAGATGGTTTTTCAAGATTCGAGGAGGGCGGCGAATATTTCTTTGCCATGGTCAGAGACGGCGATGTTAAGCTTCGATCTGAACGATATACGTCTGGTAGTGGTCGCGACAACGGTATCGCATCTGTCAAAAAGAATAGAAATAATCCAAAGCGCTATTCTATTGAAGAAGCGCGTAATATCTTTTATGTCATCCTTAAAGCAGGTAATCACCAAGAAATCGCGCGTTCCTGTCCATATAAAGATCGTGCAGCAGCCGAAGCTTTTATGGCCGACCCAATGGGAATGGTAGCAGCAAAGGCTGCGGAAGAAGCAAAAGCTGCAGCGGAAGCAAAGGCTGCGGAAGAGAAAGCAAAAGCTCAAAAAATCGCAGCAGATAAAGCCGCTGTGAGCGCAGGATCCGCCTCAGAAAGCAGAGATGATGACTACATGGTGTGCAGCGCTTATGAAGGTCACGAGGTAGATGCAGATGGTTTCTCAAGATTTGAAGAAGGCGGTGAATATTTCTTTGCAATGGTCAGAGATGGGGAAATCAAGCTACGATCTGAACGATACTCCTCGGCAAGTGGTCGAGACAATGGCATCGCATCCGTTAAAAAGAACCGGGATAATCCAAAGCGATATGCCATTGAAGAAGCGCGAAAAATCTTTTATGTCATCCTTAAGGCAGGAAATGGACAGGAAATAGGAAGATCCTGTCCTTATAAAGAACGAAGTGCGGCACAGGCCTTTATGGTTGATCCAATGGGTCTTGTCGCAGCCAAAGCGGCCAAAGCCAAAGCTGATGAAAGAGCTAGAAAAGAGGCTGAAACAGCTGCATTTATCAAAGCAAAAGCGGCAGAAGAAGCTGAGGCAACAAAGCTAACGGGTGCTTCTATAGTGAAACAAGACGATTACCTGAAGTGCGATGATTACAAGGGTCACAAGCGATCTGGTGCTTATACCAACTTTAGCGTCTTTGAACATCAAGAAGAGCATTACTTCGCCATGTTGGACAAAGAGGACAACGTATTGCTGAGGTCGGAAGGATACAAAACCACAAAAAGCAGAAACAATGGGATTGAGTCGGTCATCAGAAATATGGACAATGAAAAAAGATGGCATGCTGAAGAAAAATTGGGATATCACTTTGCCATATTGAAAGCTGGTAATGGTCAGGAAATTGGCAGATCATGCCCATATTCAGGTAAGACAGCTGTTGCAGGCTTTATCTCCAATCCTACAGCATTATTGGCAACAGGGGCATTAGCTACTGGCGTCGTTTCCGGAATGGGTGGAGCAGAAGATGGAGATGATGATACAACTGCAGCAGGAGCAATTGCAACCGGTGATGACATGAAAGAAGGTGGCGGCGAGCAAGTTGAAACAGAAGTAGGTACAGGAGCAGTAGGAGGTGAAAAGGAGACCGGCAAAGAGAAAGGCGCAGGCGCAACAGGTCTTGCTACCGGAGCTGTGGCAGCATCAGCGGCTGCTGCAGGAGCTGGAGCAAAAAAAGTAGTGGGCACAGGAGCAGACGCACTAAAGTCTTCAGATACCTCAACCACATCGGATTCCGGATCAAAACGCGGTGGTATTCCCTGGTGGATTTGGCCACTACTCGCGTTGGCATTGATATTCTTATTGTGGAAAGGATGTGGTCTTTGCAACACACCTGCTGGAGATAAAGTAACCACCGAACAAGTTGTCCCTCCCGTAAGCCCGGAAGTACAGGCGGTACCAGTGGATACCATAGAAACAGCTGATGCTGAAGCCACGGCCGAAGATGCCAATGACGCCTCTGAGACAGCATCGGGGGATACATATGATGGTTCTACCGGATCAACCGATCTGAATACAACGGATCTGGCTAATTCTCCTTCACATCCGATCTTTAGTATACCTGCAGGTTTAGCAGCTAGAAAGCTGAATCGATTAGGTACTAATCCTGAATTTGGCAATGTACATGGCTTAGATGCACAAGGATTCTATAATAAGCTAAAAGCAGCTTATGACAGCAATCCAGGAGATCGGAAGTTTCTAGACGATATGTTTAGAGCTATGGGTTATGCCGATGGATTTTCAGCAGCTCAGCCCTATCTTTTCTCGGAAGTTGAACTGCCGAGAGGCCTCAGTGGCAACCTGGGTTATGGAAAAAATCATGGTACGGGTTACTATACACTACCAGATGCTCAGAGGGATCGACTCGCTTTTAAAATACAAGGGGCTAATGGACGGGATTTGCATTTCATGAAAACATGTGGCAATCACTTCTATTTTGAAGCTTAGATCAAAAATAAATTACGTAACTACACATTGAACTTTAAGGATGTTGACCAGATGGTGAACATCCTTTTTTTTTAATTATTCGAACTCCTATTCAAATATGCAACGATCGGTCTCTTTTATTACTATTCTCTTTTTTCTCTTATTGATCCTATCCTCTTGTAAGGATTCAGGACACTATGATATCATCATTCGCAATGGAGAAGTATTGGACGGCAATGGTACTGCTGCCATCAAAGTTGATGTTGCTATCAATGGTGATGAAATTGTCAAACTCACCGATCTTTCCAATGCTACTGCCAATCTGGAAATCGATGCTCAGGGCAAAATTATCAGTCCCGGATTTGTAGATCTTCATGCACACCTTGAGCCCATTTTTGAGCTCAACAATTGTGAAAGCCATCTTCGTCAAGGCATCACCACTGCCATTGGTGGACCGGATGGTAGAGGACCATTACCTTTTGGTCGTTATGTAGATTCTCTTTCCAATAAAGGAATTGGTATGAATGCCGGTTTTTTATGCGGACACAATTCGATAAGAGCCAATGTAATGGAATTAGAAAATCGTGCGCCCACACCTGAAGAGCTGGATCAAATGAAGTCCCTGGTACGCCAATCCATGGAAGAAGGTGCCTTTGGAATTTCAACAGGACTCAAGTATTTACCAGGCACATTTTCAAAGATCGATGAAGTAATCACCTTATCAAAAGTTGCTGCAGACAAAGGAGGGATCTATACGTCACATCTTCGTGATGAAGGATTGAAGCTTTTAGATGGCGTCAATGAAGCGATCCAAATTGGCAAAGAAGCCAATATCCCGATTGTCCTTACCCACCACAAAGTTGTCGGCAAGCCGATGTGGGGTTCCAGTCATAAAACAATGGCCCTTATAGATAGTGCACGGGCTGTGGGCATCGATGTCATGGCCGATCAATATCCTTACGCCGCAAGCTATACAGGGATTGGTATCCTGATTCCATCGTGGGCACGTGCCGGAGGCAATGGGAAATTTATCCAACGCGTACAAGATCCTCAATTAAGGGATAGTATTCACAAAAAGATCGTATTCAATATCATCAATGACCGTGGAGGAGATGATCTGGATCGTGTGCAATTTGCCCGTGTCAGGTGGGACACGACTTTGCAAGGCAAAACTTTGAAATATTGGTGCGAACGTGAAGGATTGGAAGTCACCCATGAAAACGGAGCTGATCTGATCATCAGAGCACAGGTCAATGGTGGTTGCACATGTATATTCCATGCCATGGATGATCTGGATGTAGCTAATATTATGTCTCATCCCTATACAGCCGTTGCCACTGATGGACGCCTTACCAAATTGGGTGAAAACTTTGTCCACCCAAGAAACTATGGAACCTTCCCTCGGGTCCTGGGGAAATATGTACGAGAAGAAGGAGTGCTTACACTTCCGGAAGCCATTCGCAAAATGACCAGTTTTCCGGCTGATCGTATGGGATTAGCCAACCGGGGTCGCATCGCAGCTGGAAAGAAAGCCGATATTGTCATTTTTGACGCGGATACCATTTCAGATAAAGGAACATTCATAGCACCACATGCTTATCCGGTAGGTATCGACCATGTACTGGTCAATGGTAAAATGGCCATCCATAATGGTGAATTCAGTGATCAGTTAAATGGTGTGGTGCTGAAAGGACCAGCTTACTCAGGCGAACTGGATTAAATTATTCCAATTCTCTTTTTAGTCTTGTCAGAATTCCTCTGGACTGCTCGTCAACAATACCTTTGACAATTCCGGAAGCCAATTTGAATATTCCTCTTAAAGTGAATTCCAATTGAATCGTAATGTTGGTACCCGTATCCTGAGGCTCCAATAATAGATCTACCTGGATTGGAAAAATGCTTTTAACAGTCCTGGCGCTAATGATACGTCCCGGAACGAGCACAGTAATCTGATATGTTGTTTTTAATTCCTGACCGGCTATGGTGGCTACCTCGATATACTTTGAACCTTCTTTGAATGGCAATGGATCAATCAAATCCACTCTTTTCAACTGAGGAATGTAAGCTGATCGGTTATCCACATCGAGGAGGTAAGGATAGATGGTATCCGTCGTCGCCTCGATGTAGATATTGTTTATCGATTGCATAGTTTCTATTATGGTCTTGCTGTCTTTTTATGATCTTCAAACCATTTTGTAATCGCGTTGACCTTAGCGATGAGATTACTTGGTTTATTGGCAATGCCATGGGAAGCGCCTGGAATTCTTACCATTGATGCATCTACACCCTGGATTTTCAATGCTGCGTAGTACTGCTCAGATTCGGCTATAGGTGTACGCCAGTCTTCTTCACCTGTCAACAGCATTGTAGGTGTGGTCACATTACCTACAAGACTGATCGGCGATCTTTTCATATAATGCTCCATATGATCCCATGGTTTGCCGGGAAACCAATATTTGTAGAAGGTAGCCGGATTATCCGCATACAACACAAAGCTATACCAATTGATCACTGGCTTGGCTACAACGGCTGCTCTGAATCGATTGGTTTTTCCAATGATCCAGCTGGTCAGCACTCCTCCTCCACTTCCACCAGTCACATAGAGTTGGTCCTCGTCGACATTACCTTCTGCAATAAGTGCATCTACACCGGACATCAGGTCGTCATAATCCTCGCTGGGATAATTATGGTGAATCAGATTACCAAATTCTTTACCATAGCTGGTACTACCCCTCGGATTTGCATAAAGTACGATATACCCCTTGGCAGCAAATAACTGGCACTCCGCACTGAACCGGGAACCATAATTGGCAAAAGGTCCTCCATGGATTTCGAGTAACACCGGATACTTCTTGGAAGGATCATAATCAGGTGGATAAACAACCCATCCCTGGATATCACGATCATCAAAACTGGATTTCCACCACATC
>JAHHJQ010000151.1 GCA_018680005.1 Bacteroidia bacterium
ATCCATTGAATTTCGTCAACAACTTTTCTGAAGTGAGTGGTGAAATGCTAGATGAGGCAATGGAAGAGCTCACTTCGACTCCGCTCAGTGAGCAACAATTGGATGAAGCAAAAGAAATACTAGGAGAGCTGAAACAAAACCTCGAGAAGATCCATCACCATGGTGGTCGTGCAGACTCCATCGTCAAAGGTATGCTGCAACACAGCCAAAGTAGTTCCGGTGAAAAAGAACCTACCGATATCAATGAATTAGCAGATGAATATCTTCGACTCGCCTATCATGGACTTCGGGCAAAGGATCCCACTTTCAATGCAGCTTTTGAAACCCACTTGGATCCGGATCTACCTAAAATCAATGTTATTCCGCAGGACATAGGCAGGGTGATGTTGAATCTGATCAATAATGCATTTCAGGCCTGCGCTGAGCGAAGTCGAAGCGCAAGTGCTGACCAAAGCAATAGAGATGATTCCCCTTTGCTGGATCCCGTACCGGAGCGTCGGGAAGGGGTTAGGGGCGAGCAGGGTCAAGTATCTGATACTTCGCAGCGCGCGCGCTACCCTAAAGGGATGCCAGCACACAATCTTGATTCATTGAAATCTGATTACCAGCCAAAAGTAACCCTATCAACTCAACAACTCAACAACTCAACAACTATAACAATCCAAGACAACGGCCCAGGTATCCCCGACTCCATAAAAGACAAGATCTTCCAACCTTTTTTTACAACTAAGCCAACAGGACAAGGGACGGGGCTGGGACTTTCTTTGAGCTATGATATTGTGAAGGCCCATGGTGGAGAGATCACTGTAAATTCAGAAGAAGGAGTAGGGACAAAATTTGTGGTTTCCCTTCCATTTGCCTAAAATAAGGAGGCTCATAATTAGTATATTAGGGTGAATATTTCATCACCCAGGAAATGAAAAGGATCAAGCCACATATTTACTTCTTGGTTCTATTTGCACTCTGCTTTCCAAAACTCGATGCACAAGAAGCTACTCCAGAATCTGAACTGGATTATACAATAGAAGAATTCACACTACCCGGAGGTCAATTGGGCAACAACGTCAATGCTATTGCTCAAGGACCATATGGATTTTTGTGGTTTGCCACCCATGGAGGATTGATACGCTATGATGGTAACGAATTCGTCACTTTCAAAGCAGAAGCCGATGATACCATCCCTAAGACTGGGACAACTTTAAGTTTTACATACTTAGAGAATCTGCATTGGGATAGCGATGACAAACTTTGGCTATGCTCTCTCGGTGGAGGTTTATTTCATTATGATCTTGAGGAAGGAATCTTTACGAACTATTCCCCTATTGAAGGGGATAGCTCCTCTTTGAGCAATTTGAGAGTTTTGTGTGCTATAGATGATACAAATGGCAATTTATGGGTTGGTACTGAAGAAGGCTTAAATAAACTAGATCTAAGAACAAACAAATTCACCCGATACTATGCCGATGGTAAACCTGGTAGCCTTATCAATGATAATATACGGAATCTATATGTAGATGATGAAGGTACACTTTGGGTAGGGTCCGGATTTCATTATATCCCGGATCCCGGAGCATTGAGCAAGTATGATCCAGATCAAGATGCATTCCAGAATTATCAACCAGAGAACACGGAAGATCAAGTCGCCCCATTTACCGTCCGCGGAATGCACATTGACAAAGCAGGCAATTTTTGGGTTGGGACCACATTTGGTCTGCAACGATTTGATAGAGAACAGGAAACTTTTGAATGGATGGCTAATGATCGCAATTTGCCTTATGCGCCAGGATCTTTAACACCAAATACAGTCGTTCCGACATATCCCATAATAGAAGACAGAGAAGGAAATATTTGGATTGGTACGATCGAAGCTCCGGGTCAACCATCTCATCTTCTAAAGTATGATCCTATCCATGAAAAATCAGTTCAATTTCCATCTGAGCTACATGTTTGGAATCTTTGTGAAAGTTCCAATGGAGTCATATGGACTGCAGGTGCCGGCAATTCCAGTCAGGTGTTAAAAATCACCCCCAAAACTAAAACCTATGATCTATTAGAAGGTGAATCGGTCGTTTCCGGATTTACAGAAACCAATTATTACAAATCCAGATGGTCTGGTACTGCCAATTTAACAGGACCTACCAATATGGCCATAGACCCTGAAACTGGGCATTACTGGATGAGTATTCTTGCTTTTCAAACTTTAGCATCTGGAGAAAACACAATTGAACCATTGTTCATATTGGCTAAGTATAATCCAAAGAATCAACAAGTCCAATATTTTCCGGTGGAAGGCCTGAATACCAGAATTGACCCAAATCAAGTATTTGATGTGCTTGGGTTGATTATCGACAACAACGAAAGAATTTGGTTTAGTGGTCCACCAGATGATATTGGCCTTGTTTGTTTCGATCCAAAAACTTTAAAAATCGAGGAATATGTCCATGTTCCTGGTGACACATCGACGATCAGCTCCAATGATATAAGAGCCTTAATGCAAGATAGTCGAGGGCGAATATGGGCCGCAACGACTGAGGATGGTTTGAATATGCTGGATCCAATAACGAAGCAAGTCAAGAACTATCATTTTGATCGCGATGGTGTGGCACTATATGAC
>JAHHJQ010000154.1 GCA_018680005.1 Bacteroidia bacterium
AAACCAAATATTTACATTTGTGGGGATGCTCGGTGCAAGTTCTGCAGCTACACTTCTGAAAATTGCAACTGAGTGGTTAAGACACCAGAGAGATGTTCAGGTTTTGGAAACACAGACCATGCAAAGCGAATTGAATTTTCTAAAAACTCAAATCAACCCACATTTCCTTTTTAATACATTGAATAATCTCTATGCCTTAACACTCAAGAAGTCGGACAAAGCCCCAGAGATTGTTGTCAAATTGTCGGAAATGATGAGATATATGCTTTATGAATGCAATGAAAGAAGGGTTCCTTTGACAAAAGAAGTAAACTACTTGAAAAATTATCTGGATCTGGAAAAACTACGACAAGGTGATGATGTGAGAATTAAATTTCAGGTTCATGGTGAAATTACCGATCAACAGATTGCACCTTTACTATTTATTCCATTTCTGGAGAATAGTTTTAAGCACGGAATTACCAATACTTTACATGAAGGATATGTCAATATTCTTCTGGATGCAGAGGAGGATCATATTAGATTTGAAATTGAAAATAGCAAGCCTGAGACTATGCCAGCCGAAACTCATAAGAAAAGCGGAGGCATTGGTCTAAAAAATGTGAGAAGAAGACTCAATCTTATGTATCCCAATAAACATGATTTGAATATTAAAGATACGCCCAGGTCCTATGGTATTACCTTGGATTTGGATTTATACTAAGAGCAAAACAATAGAAAACATGATAAAAACAATAATCGTAGACGACGAACCCTTAGCCCAGGATGTTATTGAGACACATCTGGAGAAATTGGATGACCTTGAATTGATAGCCAAATGTAACAATGTTGAAGAAGCCAAGGAAATTTTAAAAACAGTAGACATAGATTTGATTTTTCTCGATATCCAAATGCCTCAAATTACAGGTATAGATTTCGTAAAAACACTACAGGATCCGCCAGCGATAGTGTTTACGACAGCTTATGACAATTATGCTATTGAAGGTTTCGAACTTAATGCAGTAGACTATTTGTTAAAGCCGATTTCCCTCGAACGATTTATGAAGGCGGTGAATAAGGTTCGAGATCGTTTTGAGAATAATCATCGGGCTGAAGAAGATGAAGGCGGTATTGCTAATGCAGACTACATGTTTGTAAAGGCAGACAAAAAGCTGATCAAAGTAAATTTTGATGATATCATTTATATCGAAGGCTTAAAAGATTATGTAATCATCAGAATGAAGGAAGGAAGAGTTATTACTCTGCAGACAATGAAAAGTCTAGAGGCAAAATTACCAAAAAAGAAGTTTCTCAGAATCCATAGATCCTACATCGTTGGTTTAGAAAAAATCCAGGCTATCGTGGGCAATATGGTTGAAGTAACGGAAAAGAATCAAGCGAAACATCTGCCTATCGGTAAGAATTATAGAGAGCAGTTGCAATCTATGGTTGAGAAGAAAAGGTTATAGCCGCTGCAACCTATTATGACGATTGTATTTTCTATATTTATTGTTTGCATTGGACCTGATATTGGGATAATAGACAAAAGATTGATTTAGCTTTTTATGAGGAAAATGTTTGATAGAAAAAAAGAGTTAGATAGCAAGAGTGTTAATTCACTAGTATCCGCTCTTGAGCAAAATAATCTTCCGGGTTTCGACTATGTGGAATTCAAGCAATCAATGGTAGCAATAGATGCGATGAATCTAGATACAGAAACCTCTGTAAAGTCGGCATTCGCAACTGCTGCAACAATGGGTTTGACGAAGGCAAAATTAGTAGATTCTGCAAGACATTATATCAAAGTATTGAATAATGAAAAAGACCAGTTTGATTTGGCGCTCAGAGGACAGGTCAAAAAGAAGATAGAATCCAAAAAGGATCAAGTCAATCAATTAAAATCATTGATCAAACAATATCATGACCAAATAAAGCAATTACAAAGTGAAATTGACAAATCTGAACGGATTATAGCCAATGCAGATGAGGATATGCAGGCGGCGAAAAATCGAATAGACGAGACAAAGGATAAGTTTGAAAATGCTTATAACAATATTGTTGGAGAAATTAAAAGCGATATAGACCTTTTTAAAGAGTTATTGTAAAAAACAAAAAATTCAAATATGGCAGATTTTGAAAGTATGGAAAGAGCAGCAGGAGGCCAACCCAAATCATTCTGGAAAAGACCCGAAGGCATTACAGGCGCCATCTTTCTCGGAGGATTAGTTCTGGGTTTGGGATATCTCCTGTTCACATACATGCCGCTACTAATTAGTTTGGCAGCAAATACCTTGTATCTCGCTCTAATGCTCATAGCATTAGCTGCTCTTATCTATATGATTTTAGATCCCAAAATGAGGGCCCTGGTAAGCTACATGTACAAAAGCATAATGCGAAAAGTCACGGGTGTATTCGTCACCATCGATCCTATTGGCATTTTGAAGAACTATGTTGACGATCTGAAAGACAATCTATCCAAGATGTCGAAGCAGATTGGTAATCTTAAAGGCCAGATTCGACGTCTTTCAACAACAATGGAGGAAAACAACAAGGAGATCGAGAATAATATGAAGCTTGCTTCTGCCGCAAAGAGAAAAGGTAATGATCAACAAATGTTGTTGGCCAGTAGAAAAGCAAGTCGATTACAGGATACCAATGAAAAATATCAGGCACTTCACAGCAAAATGAATATCCTGTATCGTGTATTGACCAAAATGTATCAGAATTCGGAGATACTTCTGGAAGATACGCAAGATCAGGTCAAATTGAAGGAGCAGGAAAGGAAAGCGATTCGAGCATCTCACTCTGCTATGAAATCGGCTATGTCCATCATTTCTGGGGATAAAGATAAGCGAGCAATGTTTGACATGGCTATGGAAGCCATTGCAGATGATGTCGCCAATAAGGTTGGAGAAATGGAACGTTTTATGGAAATGTCTGCCAATTTCATGGATTCCATAGATCTTCAAAATGGTGTTTTCGAGGAGGAAGGATTACAGATGTTAGAGAAATGGGAAAAGGAATCGACTTTGATGTTACTCGAAGGTGGCAAAACCACAGGCACTTTGGATTTAGACAGTCCTAGAGCAGAAAGACAAACAAAAAGTTCAGGATCTGACTCTAGCTATGAAAATCTTTTTGATTAAGAAATAAACAAGTTGGATAACGAGCCACAATGGATCATTCATTGTGGCTTTTGTAATAGTACTTTAAAATGAATTTCAAAAATAAAGTTGTACTGATTACCGGAGGTTCGAGAGGAATTGGCAAAGCCACTTCATTAGCTTTTGCAGAAAAAGAAGCTTATGTAGTTTTTTCTTACAACACCGATAGAAATGCCGCAGATGCTACTTTAAATTCTCTTCCGGGATCAGGACACAATGTGGTACAAGGGGATTTAGGTAATCCTTCAGACATTATGACAATGGTCGATGATGTTATCGATAAATATGGTCGAATTGATGTTCTGGTTAATAATGTCGGAATTCATAAGGATCATGAAATAGATAAGGTAAGTTACCAGGAATGGCAACGACATTGGGACGAAACACTTAATGTAAATTTGGTAGGTACATCTAATATGATCTATTGCGTCACCCAACATATGATAAAGCAAGGTGGTGGTAAAATTGTCAACGTAAGTTCTAGAGGTGCCTTTAGAGGAGAACCCACGTTCCCTGCATACGGCGCGAGTAAAGCGGGTATGAATTCTTTAGGACAGTCCTTAGCACAAAAATTGGCCCCCTATAATATATATATCGGTACCGTAGCTCCAGGATTTGTCCAAACTGACATGACCAAAGCGAGATTGGCTGGACCTGAAGGGGTGAAAATCAAAGCACAGAGCCCATTTAATCGAGTTGCTAGACCAGAAGAGGTTGCACACGCTATTATGTTTTTGGCTTCTGATGGAAGTGAATGGTGCACCGGGACAATCATAGACGTCAATGGTGCTTCTTATCTGCGATCCTAAGGAATCGCTACCGCAATAGTTCCTTGTCCATTGGAGATTTTAATACCTTCACTAGCCCCTGCCCTTTTGACTTCAAAAGCAAATCTTACTTCGATTCTGACTGTCATTTGACCAAGTGGATTAGGTTCAAATTCTTCAACACTGACTATTTCGAAGAAAGCATTAGAAGGTTGTATGGAATATGTGGATGAATATTCCTTTTTATCCTGATCCCAAAAAATGATTTCTACTGATCCAAATTGTGAAGCTGATCTGGCCTTTGTAATATTTCTTTCGGTCATATCCACTTTGCAATTATGCAAATCACCGGATGATGTCCTTATCAATCCAATACAGTTTACTGAAGTACATCCAGTATTATCTGTTATAGAAAGACAATATTCTTGAAAGCTGGTTAAGGTACTTAGGTCCAATGAAAGATCAGGATTTGTTGAGCCCGTGGACCACTGATAATTTGTGTTTGCAGGGTCAGTGACGTTGGATTCCAGGACCACATCAGTAGGTGAGGTTTGTATGACGTCGATGTTGACAATACAGTCATCGCGCCCATCAAATGAAATGGTATTGATCGCTTTGGCTGTACATGAATTATCATCTGATATGGTAGAAATCACTTGATACTCTGCTAATTGAGCATATTGATGTGTTGGATTTTGAAATCTAACCGTATCACCATCTCCAAAGTCCCAATGAAATTGCTCGTTTTGTCCAGTTCCAAAATAAGTTGCTCCAAAATCAATCTCTGGAATGTTGGTGTATTGTGAATCCACCGTATAGAATGGTAATGCCCCGATAACAAAACTTTCTAAATGGATTGGATTTTCAGAATTTGCCACCTTTTCAGATCTTCTAAACTGAAATTGCATTGTGAGACTATCCTGCTGTCCGATACTGGGATCTTCAAAAATTATTTGACCGATATAAGAGAACAACTTACCGAAAGTGAAGACATCGGTTTGCATGATATAGTTATTGAGACCCGCTGCCTGTGAATAAGAAACACCATCTATTTCATAATTGAGATTAAAAAGGGGCTCTTCGTCTTCGGTAGGAATAGAAATGATTTCACATCCTATCATGGTCAACACAAGTACGACCAATAATGCAATTGGGATTTTACTTTGACTCATCGGTTACTGAGATCATTTAAAATAGAATGTAGTTCCTATTTGTAAGTTTAATTGACTGTGTTCTTTTAAAATGGGGGAATTGATTTCAATAGACTTTTGCTTGTCTATAATACTATTGAATAAATAATTGGATCTAAAATTCATGCTCCATCGATTGGTTATTGTATAGTCATAACCGATCATGGCTCCTGGATTTAACGCATTGAATCCATCCTTCGATATCCAACCTTCAAGATCAATCTCTTCTACTATATTACCCTGGCCATCGATGACCTTATCATTAAGACCTCCCCTTACTCCGGCTAAATAATTCAATGATCCACCAAAAGTTATTCTATGTCTACTAAAATGGATTCCAGCATATACCGGCAATGATGCATAATGCAACGCTGTGGGATTCAATGTTGCTTCAATATCTTCCGCAGTAAACTTATATCTTCTTCTTTTACTGATATTGGATTTTTCAAAAGTTCCTGTGCGATAGGTATACTGCAAATCAGCATTCAACGACAGCATCTTACTAAATCTATAAGAGGTTACTGCTCCTATTGAGAAGCCTGTAATATCCTTGCCACCTCCTGTAGAGCCAACATAGGGATTTACAAATGCATTGAGACCCCAGCCAAATCCAAGTTTGATATCTGGCTCGTTAAATGGTTCAACTCTGGGAAGTCGGGCAGTTGAAAAGTAGCTAACAAGATCAATTCTAGGTGCAATTTCCTGGAAATCATGGTTAAACATTACTGACCTTTCCAACTTAGATTGATCTTTCAATTTATGATTAGGGTTCGGATCATTTTCCGGCTTGGTCAGTTCAATAGCCAAAAATTCTTCTCCTGACCTTTCCTCAGTATTTACCTCAGATTTAGGTACAGGAGAAGATTTCGGTTCTGATTTGGGATGGTGACCGGAAATGGGATCTGGTAGGTCGGTAAAATCGATTTCTTGGGTCGTGGTTTTTGGGACGACCTCTTGTTGAAACACTTTTGCTTCATTCGAATTAACCCTGGTTTTGGGATCCTCCTTTAAAAGTTCAGAGGAACCTGGCTTCGTTGTTTGTTTTTCAAGCCTGGATGATGATTCTGTTATTGATTCTTCATCTATAATCTTCGCATTTTGTTCGTTCGGTCTTTGTTCGTTCTGTAGTTTTTGCCCTGGGTTAAAGTCAGCAGCCATTTTCGACTGATTATCAGACCAATTCCAGGTAAATAAGAATAGTCCGATCATGACAACCGCTGCAGCACCCCACCATATCCATAGTGGTCGATCCTTTTGTTCTTCTTTTTCAATAAGCTTTAAAGCATTCTCCCAATCGGAAGCGTTATATTCGAAAGATCTCTCCTCGAGTTTGCTCTTAAAAAACTTATCTAGTCGATTGTTCTCCATCTACTCTTTGACTATTCCCAGTCGGCTTTTAAGTTTAGCCTTCAATTTTTTTCTGGCGTTCGACAGATGCCATTTTGATGTTCCATCTGACATATCCAGCATTTTACTTATTTCTTTATGACTATAACCATCAATGGCATAGAGGTTAAAAACTCTTTTTGTCATTGTCGGTAATTCTTCTATTAATTCTAAAATTTGATCTGCATCAAATTGCAAATCCGCCTGATTGAAATCAATTCCCTCAACATCATATTGAGGTTCTGAAAAATCTCGATGATCTACAAGTTTCTCTTTTTTGCCTTTTCGGTAATCATCAATCATAGTATTGATCATGATTCTTTTGATCCAGGCTATAAAAGGGGCCTTCTTATTGTATCGATTTAGGTTCTGAAGAATCTTCAAAAACCCAACATTTAAAGCAGCTGCAGCTTCATCTCGATCGGATTTATATCGCGTGCATACAGACATCAGAGGGCCATAGCATAACTTGTACAGCTCATTCTGTGCTCGTCTGTCTCCTTGAATACAAGCACTCAATATATTAGGATCAATTACCATCCAATGACATAAAAGCAAAATACCTGCCGATATTGTCATATCGGCAGGCGAAACCTTACTTTCAATTTGTTCATGGTTTTAAGAATAATCCTTAAGATTAACGAAACCTTGTTTTATGGACGGAGCGAAGGGCTTAACTCAAACGAAAATGACCTTCAGATCCAATTTTTTGTTATCTGATTTCAAAAAGCTTTCCGTTAGCATTCTAAAAGAAAGAAAAAGCAGTCAAACCTTACTAAAACTGCTTTCAACCCTATACACGTCGCTCTTCATATATGGGTTGGGTCATAGGTGATTTTTTTATCAAAAAAAAGCACCTACCCTATCAGGATAGATGCTATGCCTACGTATTGAATTATTCTTAATGTATAATCTCTTCTAATCGCCCATTTTCACAACCCGAATGGATTCAATATTTGAACCTCTTATAATATTGACGAAGAATACGCCAACAGGATATGCATCATTATCAAAATCCAGCGATTGAATGCCTTCATCAATATTTATTGTTGTTGTGAAAAGCAAATTGCCATTAATATCTCGGATTTCGACAATTGCCTCAAAATTGAGTTCAGAGTCTACAACCACATGAAACTCTCCGGTAGGAGCAGGATTAGGATATACATTCAAATCTACAGAAGGAGTCACACCTTCAACTTTTAAACAAGCCTCAGAAACACACCCATTGATATCAATTACTTTTACACAATATTCACCATCTAGCTCTGGATAGAAAAATCTTGAAGTATCTCCATTAGCCCAATAGTATTTGAAAGGGCCAACGCCTGAAGTATGTGCGATGATTTTGAATTCTGAAGAATCGCTATTTGCTATTAGTTCTATTTTTGTTTCACACCCCTCGTAATCTGGAATGTCCACCAGGATGCAAGAATATGATATACAGCCTAGGGCGTCTATTACTTCAACACAGTATTCACCTGAATGAGACACTGAGATGAACGCTGAAGTTTCTCCATTATCCCAGTAATATTCAAATGGAGCATAACCATTGGTTTCCACCCCAATCTTGGCTTTTTGATCATCTTGTTCAAGTATAAATGCTTTTGATTCGCAAAATGGTTCAGGGATTTCAACACTTAAACATGTACTAGATACGCATCCTCTGGCGTCAATTACTTTGACGCAGTACTCTCCTGAATTATCCACTACGATGAATGATCCATCTGTGCCATCAGTCCATTCAAAAGTAAATGGTCCTACACCTGCTGGATTTGCTTCCAAAACTATCACATAATCAGTTGAATTAGCACCTTTATCTATTTTTACTTCACAAACGGGAACCTCGATTTCTACCACAACACAGGCATAGGATTCACAGCCTTGTGCGTCAACCACTTTAACGCAATATTCACCTGATTCTTGAACTTTAATCTTTTGGTCATCAGATCCATTGCTCCAATTATAAACAAATGGTGCCATGCCTTCAGTATGCGCTTCCAAAATGATTTCATCAACAGTAGAATTGGCTCCACGAGTAATTTCTGTATAACAAACGGGCTCAATTTCTATGTTGATACAATCATAGGATTCACAGCCATTAGCATCTGTTATTTTGACACAATACTCTCCGGTTTCCGATACCGTAATAATATTATCATCAGATCCATCACCCCAGCTATAAGTCAATGGATGCACACCATCTGAATGTGCTTCCAGTGTAATTGAAGTTGTTGATGAGTTGTCTGTTCTTAAAATCTCTGCTGTACACGGTCTTTGCGGCACCTCGACTGGAATACATTTCTCGGCAATACAACCATTGGCATCTATAACTTTCAAACAATATTCTGTGGATATTGTCACTTCAATTGCATTTCCAAAGGAACCATCACTCCAGAAATATTGGAATGGCGCTACCCCTTTAGGATCTGCTTTTAATTCAATCACAAAATCTGAAGCATACGTAGTACTAATAATATCCAAATCACACGAATCGACAGGATTGGGGAATTCAATTTCAATACAAGCTTCCGTGGTACATTGATTAGCATCAATTACAACAACACAGTAATTACCACTTTCCATAATGATGCGAGAACTCAGGTCATTGGGATTTGAAGTGCTATCCGACCAGCTATAAGTAAAAGGTCCTTCTCCTTCGGTATGAACAATAAATTCGTAGGTGCCATCATCTAGAAGAATTTTTTCAATCCAAGAATCACAGGTAGGAACTATCTGAATATCTATGCACACTGTAGAAGCACATTGTCTGGCATCATAAACGGTCACGCAGTATTCTCCAGTTTCTGTAGCATAGAAATAATCATCTGTCACTGTTGTTCCGGATGCATCATTGTGACTCCAGTAATATGTAAATGGTGCTACACCTTGAGTTTCGACACGAAGCTTGTAAGTTCCATCATCCAATAGGTCTTTGACTATCCA
>JAHHJQ010000183.1 GCA_018680005.1 Bacteroidia bacterium
GACCTGGAGTAACAATAAATATTTTTAAAGTTTCTGACGGCTGACGCATAGATGCTTTGCCAGATACCCTGGACTCCACAACCGATGACCCCAATAGCGTCTATTTCTTTTGGTGCAATCATATCCATGCCGATAGCACCGATGGCAGCTGTTCTCAGCGCAGTGATCATCGGTGCATCCATAAGTGCTAAAGGTGTCCCCGTTGTTGCATCATTCAAAATGACAGTTCCGCTGATGATCGGCAGACCTCTTTGTTTATTATCAGGGATGACAGAGACCAGCTTTGTACAGTTATACTTTTTTCCGAAGGCAGGCATCAAAAGATGGGTATCACTATCTTGATCAATATGCATTCGTTGGGGAATGAAGTAGTCCCCTTTTGATTCCGAGATCAACCCTGCACGAACTGCTAATATCACTTCAGAGGGAGATATACATTCTTGAATTTGAGCAGCAGAAAGATGAATCATATCCGGGAGTTAGGCTAGATCATTTCTCTGAAAGCTACAAAAAACAAATTCCTGTGTACTGCCTACAGGCGTAATATGCTCAACAGTAGTGCACGTAATCCTATCGAAATTCGATTTGAACACTTCGAACATGGACTGACTGGAATATTGTTGAATCTCTAGTCCACTGCATTTTTTTGGTCCGCCGAGCGAAAATGTACCTATTACCAAAAATCCTCCTACTGAAATCGCTGAGCTCACTGTGCTGACATAGAAGTCAATTTCCTCTATGTCTATTAAAAAATGAAATGCTGCCCTGTCATGCCAAAAATCATATTGATGATGCGGTGTGAAAGATGCTACATCTGCTTCGATCCAATGTACATTGTTGGCTCTTGTTCCCAGGCGATTCTTGGCGCTTTGAATAGCTTTTTCAGAAATATCCAGAACTGTAATATTCGTATAACCCAAGTCCAAAAGGTGATCCACCAAAAGGCTGTCTCCACCGCCAACATCTATTATTCTGGCAGATTTAGCAACTTTAAGATCCTCAATGATTCGTATCGATGTAATGGGCTTGGGTTGATACCAGCTCATTTCATTGGTTGCCTTGCCATGATAGATTTTCTCCCAATGTGATTTTCTTTCAGAACTCATATAGGTTATTTCCGAAGTGAGATATACTCAATGCTCATCACTCCTCTTCATCCCAAAGTGTCAAATCATCCACAGGATTCGGCAGTCTCCCTTCGAGCCATTCCAACAGGTCATTCGGTTTAAATTCTTTATCCGTATTCTCGATAATCCAGCGAAGTGTATCACCGGGACCTTCATGAAAATATGGTGCTGGTGATATAGGGTATAATCTGGAAGGTAGCCTCTCCCCTGCAGATAAGTAATTGACCACGTTGGCCAATTCCTGAAGGGCTCTCCATGCCAGGTTGTGATGAATATCCATTCGAAATTCGATCTTCCAGAATCCATCATTATTTTCTACTGAAACTTCACCTTCTACTGGTGGTATCTGTTGTATATAATCGACAAGCGATTGGAAATCTATTTCTTCTTTCATTACATGTTACTAGTTTGCCTTTTTCTGGTAATCCTTGCGATCCAGATAAGTCTGAATAACGCCATCAGGGTTAAAAGAACAAGAAATATTCCAGCAAAGACATTGATTTCTATCCATTCAACCAAATCAATTTATAGAATAAGTCATTGAAAGCCAATAACTAGAATAAAAACAACAAAACACCGGTCCCGGCAAAAATTATAAAACATCCAATTTAAGATTTAAGTACCCTCGGAATATGAGTATCGCATCGTCTCTGTATGGTTCAGATGAACTGTTGATACTAATCAATTTAAGACATAATCATTATCACTGATTTTTGATTGATAAATGTCTTAATTGAAAGATTAATTCAGCTTAGAGGATAGATTTTGGTTCAAGATGTTTTGTGCCATCTGTTGTATCAAAGGTAAGAGGTAAAAAATTGAAGACATGAGAAATCAAATTATAATTACCGGAAATAACCCCGTGAGAAAACTGCTAAGATCGTTTGCCCTATTTGTTTTTACCTTACTTTTCTTCGGGTCTCTAATTGGACAGGAAACAACAGTTCGTCAGCAACCAAATCAACAAAAAAAATCCGCGGAGCAGCTCTGTGCGGAATACAAAGGTGCCTGTCCTAAACTTTATTGTGATTATATTTCAAAGCAAGGAGCTTATGAAGATATAGTTGCTAATCCCCCTAGTGGTACCTCACCGGAAGAAGAGACGAAAATAGCCCAGAATATAGGAAGATTAAAAAGAAGCGCTGATGCGGCTTTTAGCAAGTACATGGACTGTAGGAACAGAAATCCGGAACCAACCGAAAAAGACAAACGAGGAGGAAATCAAGGTGGCAATAATAACCCACCCGCTCCTGATCCGGACCCAGAGACCGAAACCAAAACTGATTCTTTGGATCAACCAAAAGAAGTAAAAGACTCCGACGGGGATGGTGTCCCAGATAATCTCGACAAATGTGAGCACACGCCAATGGGTACTAAAGTCGATGCAAGGGGTTGTCCGTATTCCAATAAACTATTGATTAACAGCCCATTAAATAATCAAATATTCTGGATAACGGATCAAAACGAGCGTTTGCATGTAAGTGTGGATGTCGAAGTATTTGCGCCTAAAGGAGATGTGCGAAGTGCAGATGTACAGTATTACGGTCCGGATGGTGTTCAGGCAGACGGCATTGCAATGTCAAAAAACGGAGGTCCTGGTAAAGGAAATATCATAGTTACCGGTCCGCGTAAGTATACCTTTAAGGTAACTGCACAATTTGAAGAAGGAGCTACCATTCAGAAGTCTGTAAGCTTTGAAGTCAAAATGGCATCTAAAACTTTGCAAAACCTTCAGACCCTGCATAAAATCCAAAAGGATGCCATGGACATGGCCCGAGATAAGGTACAAGAAATAGCCGCACATAATGCTGGAGTCAATGTAAAAACAGATGCTATAATTGAACTCGATACCAAGGAGGCTGAGGAATTGATAAAAAGCTGTGAAAAGACAATTGAAGCCTTTGATATACAAAGGGCCGAGATGGATAAAGAATTAGAAGAAAAAGTAGTAACGCCTATAACAGCGGAAATGGATCAGGAGATGTTTGAAATGGAAAATGATTTCGACAACTGGGAGGAAGAATTGGACTTTTGGAAAGATATGCTGGAAATGGAAGCAGAATTAGAAGAGGAGGAGGAATGGTTGAACGACATGGATGATCTTGAAGATTTTGTAGAATTAAAAGATGAAAATCTTCCGATTAAAATTCAAACCTCTCAAGATAAAGACAAAATCGTTTATTCAGATAAGGATGGCATCTACCTAATCGTCAATGGTAAAGGTGAAATAACAAAGGAAATTGATACCCGGAGTACTGTTATAAAAATAGCAGATGGTACTATTGGTTTTTTTAAGGATATGTATCATGGAACTAAGCAGAATATTATCTACCCAGGTATGAGGTTGGTAACAGGGCAGGAATATTCCATGAAGGATCTAATTGAGGATCTTAATCATGAGTTATCTAAAGAAACCTGGCCGTTGAAAGTGAACGGCAAATATGTTGAGCTTAGCCCTCAAAATACAGCCTTTGAACTTAGCGTCGACCCGGTTGCCGGGTTAGATACCGTTAGAGTTATTCATGGTCCCATCATCGCTAAAAGTCCAAGTGGTCAATTTTCAGATCAGGTATTAGAAAGCAAGACTATTGCGGTATTTAGCGAGGATGGTATGATCGCTAAAAGGGAACATCTGTATATCGAAATGGATCAACAGATGAAGAAATATGAAAAACATTTTGGCGTTCATCCTGCCTTTCTACAACACAATGAAGCACCGCATGCCTTTATAGATCTCATGCCCAGCCGAGATTTCCAGGTAGGACAACCCTTGGTTGTATCCGCAAGAGCATCGGATCCAGAAAACCATGCATTAAGCTATCTCTGGTACTTGAATGAGAACTATGTACCTGAACTACAAAACCAAAGAAGCTTTGAATACGGCGATTTAGAATCGGGGACACATAAAATCGAACTAGTAGTCAGAGATGAAATCGGAGCCCGGTATAAAGCAACAAAAAGGATTTTTGTCGAAAATGAACTGGGAGGTATGATCGATCCAATGCAACTTTTATTGATTGCTGGTGGCGTTATATTAATCCTGGTCGTCATTATCGTTCGTCTTGTAAACAAACGATAATGAACTCAACAATTCTATCTAGAGCTGTGCTGTTTTTCTAGTAATCCTTGCGATCCATATTAGTCTGATTAACGCCATCAGGGTTAAAAGAACAAGAAATATTCCAGCAAAGACATTGATTTCTATCCATCTGGCCAAATCTAATTCAGCATTCACCAATAGCAAAACAGAAACAAGGAGAACAATGACCTGCAGTAATCTGCTTATAGCAATAGCCTTATTTTCGCCCAAACCAAAAATAAGCAGGTTCAGGATAAGCAATATAAAGATCAGTTTGACATGGACATTGAAATTGGTCAGATGGTTGACTATGTCCACTTCACCTATGGACAATAGTGTAGACCACCCGTATCGGATTTCCTTAAAATTAAGAAAGAGATATAGTGTGGTAACAAGTAATTGTCCTTTGAAAAGATGCTTCATGGATAGCATATCTAAATTCAGTCCTGGATTTCAATTTTGTTTTGATCTCCACCTGAAAGTAGCGAAAACTATTCATATCTGGATGGGTAAGTAACTGTGCCTTATGCCCACAGAATCATGATGTCAGAATATCTATTGGTCTCTTAAGAAAGTTGATATTCTATTGATAATACATTACTGTATGTAGATGGAGAAACATCAATCATTCATTGCTCCCAATGCGATCCATTCTGAAATCTGATCAATTTCACATTGTGGTAATTTTGCAGTATTCAAAGGCATGGCTACATATCCGGGATCATGATTAATCGAACCTAAAAACCTTCCACTGTTGACAGATATCTTTATTTCATTATAATTAGTGAGACTGATTCCTCCTTGAGGAGCTCCACCGCTGTGACAACCTTGACATTTATTGACGACTATTGGATGTATATGCTGACTAAAAGTAATCGCCTCCGTGTTGCAGCTTCCCATACTTTCGCATAGCGTATTTTCAGCACCCTGATTAATCCAGGTTGCAATGATATTAATCTGTTCGGCCGACAAAGCAGGACTTGGTGGTGGTGGCATAAGATCGCTGGGATCATTATCGATCATCACTTTGTACAACTTTGAATCCGCAGCATCTCCTGGTTTTACCTCTGCAGTTGCAATTATCGAAGCAAATGTGGAGAGATCAACACCATCTTCCGCTGATCCGTCACCGTGGCATCCACTATAAGCGCAGTTGGATGCAATAATCGGAAGCACATCATTTTCGAAATAAAAAACATTGGGATCACAATTCCCACTCTGATCATTGGGATCAATGATAGGTTCTGCCACCTTATCAGCAGAACAGGAGAAAATTAAAAGCAAACAAATTATTGAAATCCATAAAAAGTAATTCGTTTTCATATTGATTGGAATTTGAATGGAAAACGATTCCTGGTTTTTAATTAGTACATATTAACCATAACCGATATCGAAATTGATGCATTATTCTATATAATAAGCTCCCGCTGTGACCACTTCCACGTCCATGGAATCTATTGCAACAAAGCCATTCACTATATCCGGATTCGTCAACATTTGCTTTTGAAATTGATCACCTTGCTTTACATAAATAAAATAATCTTCCCCTTCCTTTATCACTGCATCCATAGGCAGGCCAAATACTTCACGTGTGCCTACAGCTACCTCTGCATTTGTAAATAATCCGGTTTTGATCATATTGCCCGTATCTTTACGAATATGACAGTGCACACGTAAAGTCCCTGTAATTTCATCAATCATAGGATTAATCTTCTCCACTTCTGCATAATATATTTTATTGCTATTTGGTAGTGTAAATTGAACTACTTGCCCATGGGCAATATACCCGGCATCTTTGGGTAGAATATCCAATTCCAAATGCATATGATCATCATTCGCAATAGACATCAATTCTTTTGATGGATCAATTCTTTGCCCTTTATTGACATTAATGTGATGGATAGAACCATTGTCCGGCGCATAGATTCGGATCTGGGATTGATAGTTCATTTCCTTTTCCAGAGAAACGATATCGATACCAATGATTTCCAGTTCCTTTTTTAATCCCATATATGTTGCCGTCAGCAGATCCATTTGTCCAACTGCTTGTTCATATGACTTTTGAGTGGTAGCTTCTTCAGCTATGAGCGCTTTTTTACGCTTGACCTCTTTTTCTGCAATACTGAGTTCGGCTTTAGTTTCGAGCAACCTTCTTTGTTTTTCTATCAATTCAGGATTGCTGATTATAAACAACAAGGCTCCCTTGCGAACATAATCTCCTTCAATGAATTGCAGATAATTTATGAATCCCTCAGTCTTACTGTGTATGGAAATAAGTTCCATCGGGGGTAGATCGATTCGACCGGTACACTTGATGGTTTCTTTTACAGTTCTTTTTAATAACGGACCAACTTTCACTGCTGGGTTATTAGACAATATTTGCTGCACCGTTAAGGTAGCTTCCTCAGATACAACTTCGGTTGGCATCTCTGATTCCATTGATTTATCCTGAGATTTACACCCCATGATTAAGGCCAGCAATATTATATATGTATACTTTAATTTTAGTCGATTATTCATTGATCCAATATTTTAATTCGATAATGCTTTCGTTATAAGATTTCACCCAATTCAGATAATTTATTGTTTCTTCTAAAATACCCTCCTGTATTTGGTTGAATTTTACAAAATCAATTTCTGCAAACTCATATTGCTTTCTTAATCTATCCAATATGTTCGCATGCCGGGGTTGTACTTCGTTTTGGAATCGATCAATATTATTATTTAAATATTCAATTCTGTTTGCTAAATTGGCAATGGTATTTTCTATTTGTTGATTTCTTATTTTGATCTCTTTTTCCAGTTGCATCTTTCTCAGCACCGATCTTTCATTATTTGTTTTGATCGATCGCTTATCAATAGGAATCTGTACTCCGATATCAATACCATGAAAGAGGAAATCTTCTTCAAGTGATTGGGCAAAATATCCCAGACGCACATTTGGCGCAGCAGCTGAAGACTCAAAAACCTTTCTTTCATTGTCAACTCTATCCATCTCACCGAACAGGGGTTGAATGTGCAAATCCCATCTTGAGGTATCGCCCATTCCTATTGAATCCAGAGGTGTCAATTCTTTGATTTCAAATTCAGATTCCATAGATAGAAAGGCGATTCTTTTAATCAGGATTTCTGTTTCCTGCAATTGATTGAATATCGAATTTCGCTGTTGCGCTTTTCTAATTTTCTCATTGCTAAATAGATCCCACTCTACGGCATCGATTTCTCCTACCTTATAT
>JAHHJQ010000187.1 GCA_018680005.1 Bacteroidia bacterium
GGCCTCCTCTGTATGACTTGTCGATGCTGGAAGAAATCGGTCGAGGCAATCAAGAATTCATTCAAAAAATGATTCAACTTTTCTGCGCCCAGACTCCGGTTAATGTGAAACATATGATTGACGCGTATCACGATGGTGATCTTAAGAAAATGGGTTCCTTCGCACACAAGATGAAACCCAGTATTGATAGCCTTAAGATATCTTCCATCCAACAGGATGTCCGTACCATTGAATCTGCAGGCAAGCAGAATCAGAATATGCAAGGTCTTCAAGACTTGCTCATGAATGTTCAGATAACAACGGAAAAGGTCATAGCACAAATAGAATCAGAATCTGTACTGCACGAATAATCAAAGATAAAATCCATAAAAATTATTTCCTTATGAACACGTTTGAAAAAGCTAAAAAACTGCTGGACGATTTACAATTCAGCATTATTGATCAGGATATGCAAAGACCTTGGGGTGGTTTCTTTGTGATCGATGAAGATCAGGCGGCTTCCTTTGTCCGTCATTTTTTCCCGGAAGAAGACATCGAACAACTTAAATTGTCCGCCAAATTGAGTCCCAAAATCCTGGTCGTTGCACCTCATAAGAGACTTAGTTGGCAATATCACAATCGCCGTGCAGAAATCTGGCGCTGCGTTGATGGTCATGCAGGTGTTGTAACCAGCTTAACGGATATCGAAGGTGAAAGACAGATTTTGAACCCCGGAGATATCGTTAGATTACAACAAGGAGAAAGACATCGGCTGATGGGATTGAATGAATGGTGCATCGTCGCAGAAATCTGGCAACACACAGGTGACAGCCATCCTTCAGATGAAAATGATATCATCCGTTTACAAGATGATTTTGGGAGACAGCCCAACCCGATAGCAACACTCTCGTAGAGATATTTGCCAGGGCCGTAAAGACCATATTCCTAAATCATTCTAAAAACCAAGGTATAAGCCACAATATTTAAAGCCTCCCCGGCTTCTACCTGGTATCCACTTCTTTTAATAAGACTTGTAGCAAACAACTTCCGGGCAATATTCATAACGCAATTCTAATCCTAAAGCGAGCAACAACCATTTCGTTCGTCAGGAACTATTGTCGATTCAGAAAATTTTGTAATCCTTCTCTGTATAATAAGTCATTTGATTCGCTTCAGGTCAATTCACTATTCCTAATTATAGATCCCGCTACCTAGAATCAATCAATAGCATTCCAAAATCTGGAATTCGTCTCAATCATAGATCCTATTGTATAAATAATCATACTTAAACTCCTGTTAATCAACAATATATAATCTGGCATATTGGTGGCAATAAGAGAATTAAACCAATAAATTATTTATTATGATTAACAAAGCAAACGTAAATAAGGACAGTAGAATTTTTTTAGTCGATGACGATCCGTTTTGGACCGCCATGTTGTACAAAATGCTCGTAGATCTGGGTTACCAGAATATTTGTTCCTTCTCTTGTGGTACCGATTTTTTGCAAAGCCTTCATCTGAATCCTGACATTATATTCCTGGATTATCAAATGGAAGATATGGATGGTATCGAAGTGCTGGTGCGGACAAAACAAGAAAATCCGGAGATTAATATCATATTCTGCACGGGTTATGAAGATTTGAATATTGCTGTCCATGCCATTGAATTTGGTTCTTCAGAATATTTGCTCAAAAACAATGTAGATCTGCAATCGCTTCATGCCACGCTGAATGGTATCAGTACAGGTTTTCATAAAACAGAAGTCCAATAAACTAGTATGCCATTCACACTTGCACATCCGGCCCTTGTCATGCCACTACATGGTTCCAGGAGCAAGCTTTCTCTTACAGGTCTTGTAATAGGAAGCATTGCTCCGGATCTCGAGTTTTTAATCCAGATGAGAGAAGTTGAAAACATTGAGCATCAGCTCCAGGGGATTATATTCTTTGATCTGCCAGCTGCAATTATTTTGGCTTTTCTGTTCCATAATATATTAAGGAACAGTCTGATAACACACCTTCCCAATTTTTACAGAAGACGATTTACGGATTTGTTGACATTTGACTGGAATGCGTATGCAAAAGAGAATAAAGCAAAGATTGTCATATCTATCCTTATTGGTATCATTTCCCATCTGGGGTTAGATGCCTTTACCCATCATGACGGATGGTTTGTAGAAATGATACCTGTGCTTGCATACGACATTGGTATCAATGGCCATCAATTACCGATCTATTTCTTTTTACAGATCATCCTCAGTTTGATCGGTATGATGATGGTCCATCTGATGATTCTCAAATTAAATATTCAATCCAATGACATAAAGTACCCCCCTTCCGACTATTTCTATTGGCTGATGTTCGCGGTTTTGGTTACAGTCATTTTTTCCATCAGGATCGTATGCTGGCCCGAATGGAATACACCGGAAGGTATCCTCATTGCATTTACAGGAAGCCTTCTCTATGGCTGGTTGCCTGTTTCATTCCTATTCAATCATTACCTAAAATTCAAAAATTACTAAATATGCATATTACTGACAATTCATTTACAATCCATGATCAGAGCAATCGTTGCTCAAGGATTAAGAGCTATCAACAACTCACCGGAGACAATAGTGCTGAGTTGAGAGATCATATTCATATGTATTCCAGAGCATCCCATAGGGTAGTATATCTGGACCTAATTGATGTAGAGCATGTTGATCTGTACGGCATCAATGAAGTCATTCACGCCCATTTCTCCCTCCAACTTATATCCAAGAAGCTAATACTTGAGTACCGAAAAAATTCAAGCGTCGATCATTGGGTACAGACTACAGGTTTGGACAGGTTCATTGAAACATCTATCACAATCTAAATACTCTTTATATGAGATATACCAGATATTCACTTTTACTTTCTATGCTCTTTGCATGGTCTCCCGGATTCTCTCAAAATCAGAATCCATTGTCCCTGTCTGCGGAGCAGCGCCAGGAAAAATTTCAAAAAGCAGTACTCTATCGGGGTGAAGGAAATTACGACATGGCTATCCAACAGCTGGATGCCATTCTATTACAACGTACCGATGATGCTGAAGCCTTGTTACTCAAAGGTGAACTACACACCCAGAATCAGCAATTCAAAGAAGCGGTCGCTGTGTACGGTAGACTGTTGCCGATGCAATATAAGCATACCATCGCGCTGATTAATTTGTCTTATGTGTTATTCATGAATAACAAGCCCAAAGAGGCATTGTCATATGCCTCGGAGGCCTTTAACATAGACAAAACCAACAACGCAGCTTTAATTAATTATTTCAATGCGTTATTATGGAATTCCAAGACGAAGCACGCCACCCAGATAATTCATACCTATGAAGACAATTTGGAACCCGACCAAGTATTAGTGATGAAGGCAAGGCTATACACGACATCGGGCAACTTTGTGGATGGACTTGCCAATTATGAAAGCTTGGTATCAATATTTCCAAACGTGAATTATGTAAAAGAATATGTTGAAGTTTTGCTGGCCAAAAAGCAAATCCACAGTGCCCTGAGGGTCATGCAATCCTACAATGATATTTTTCCTGAAAAAGAAAACCTGAAGCTTAAAAGAAAACTGCAAGAAGCTCAATTGCAGCAATTAAAATCCGGGTTCTCCTATTCAAAAGATGCCGGTCAAAATGTCAGAATGATTGGACATATACAATGGCGATCAGCACAAAAGAAGAACTATCAATATGAAGTCAGGTCTGAATGGTCAACCTTGAACACAGCTGCAAACAATAAAGTGCATTCGGGCGCCCTCGCATTGCATCTTCAAACAAGATTGGGAACTAAATTGAAAGGTCAAACCCAAATACAAATGACCAGGATTGATCTGGATCAGGAGCGTGAGATTACAACAATACTCGGCCATCAGTCCATCCAATACCAACCACACGACAGACAAATGATTGGACTATTTCTAAATTCAGGTATTATGGACGATAATTCCATCCTATTGGGAAAAAATATCCGGAGCCAGGAGTGGGGAATTCAAGCTCATTACATGACTAACAAAAGAAATGGGATCTATTTGCAATCCAGTGTCAGCAAACTGAGTGACGGCAATAAAAAATGGCAAATGTTTGGTTCGCTTTATCAAATACTGAGAAATAATCCCCTGGTAAAAATCGGGGTCAATACTGCGCTGCTGCAATACAAAAACAATCGGATGGAAGATTATTTTTCGCCGGAGGAAACTATCAGCACTGAATTTTTTGGTGAATATGCCAATGATAATTTTGCCAATACCGGCCTTCGCTGGTATGTTCAAATGGCCTCTGGCATGCAAAGACTACATGGCAAAGATTGGAATCCTGTCTTTCGACTGAATACAACAGTCAGCTATCATACAAAGTCTCTTGGTTTTCTCCTGAAATTTCAAACAAGCAATATTGCGACCAACACTCCCAATGGTTATCGCTTCATGCAGATTGAAAAGAGCATTTCCTACAGATTTTAAAGAAAGGATTAAGCGGAAATGACAAACTTCCCGAAATCTTAATACCAATACACAATCAAAAAAGGCCATCCCGAAACAGGACAGCCTTTCTCATACGGTTTTTGAGATCTTTCGAGTTTATTCTTGTTTTACCAGGTCCATCTGCAACCATTCTTGCTCGAAAGCTCCTGTTGTTTCATTATATTCAGAATACATATTCCAAACCGTCATTTCATTGGTTCCATTGAAGGAAACAAAATGAATCAATGTATATTCCGTCTCGCCCGCACTAATCAATGACATATTACTGTCATCCAGGAATGTGAACGTAAACTGATCCTGACCAAATTCACCAGAACCATTGCTATAAAATTTCAAGATATTGCCTACCTCAGGTCCCTCTCCTTCGGGAGTAGCGACAGAACCATTAACTTCTCGGCCATCAGTTTTCGCTGTTACTTCCCAATCACCAGCCAGAAGATTGGCATCTAAAGTCGATTCATCAAAGACATTGGTCCATTCCTGTTCCACCTTGACATTGACCTGTTCCATAGGGATGAAATGAATTACCGTCATGCCTCCATTACCATCATTAGCAGTGATATGAAACAGAAATGGTTCTTCATAGCCATCGAGTTCAACCACATAATTGCTTTTGTCAAGGAATTCCACTTCTCCTTCTGAGTATGTACCTGTCATGTAGTTATCAATACTCAAAGCCGTATTGTTAGCATTCAGCTCCAAGGTGTACATATCATCATCAATTGTCGAAACGGTCTCCATCCACAATCCTTCAAGCAGATCTGCTGTGATCAGCACATCATTGATATAGATATCATTACTGCCCATCGACCATTTGGTCCACAAGTTTGCCATTTCTATACCAGGTTCGGTACCAGAGTTCTTAGTTAGTTGTATCGTAGAAGTAGTCGTAAATACCTGGCCGTCCTCGGTTTCCTCTTCAACAATTTCTATTTCAGCGGTAGTTGAGGACATACTTACAATATGAAATGTTGTTGATTCGGTATCAAAATTCAAGTCAACATTGTTTTCAGCATCATCGACCGAAATGGAACCATCTCCCCATTCTACAGATTCCACATCGATAAATTGGAAAGTCTGATTTTCATTGAACTCAATGGTCATCATATTATGTGCAAATTGCTTAGTCTCCTCTTCAACTATAGTTCCTGAGGCATCAGTCACCACTTCTGTCTCACCTGTGAAACTCCATTTTCCATAGAGATCATTGATGTTGATGCCGAACTCATCCACAATTTCATCAGGATCTTTTTCACACGACATTAAAGTAATGGTCGCTGCCATAAACAATACAGCTGCCAACCGATTCCACTTGTTTTTGAAGGTCATTGTTGTCATCTTCTGAAGTTTTTTCATTCTCAATTTTTAGTTAGATAAACAAGAAGCTTTGTTCTTGACAAGAATGGACACAAACCTCAAGCCAAAAGTGTCAGCAGCAAAAAAGATGTAATTATCTAATTTTCAATGATTTATGTATTGGGTTTGAGCATGCCTGAATGATTTTTTTGAAGGTGTTTATCTAATGATTTGGCTGCTAATATTTTACATATGGCTAAAGATCGACCTATGAGCATGTTCACCCGAGAATTATTATCAGGAAAGCTCAGGAATGGTTATAAAAAAAGGAACCGCAAAATGCTATTGCGACTCCTTTTCATAAAATGGGTTATGTTATATCTTTATTCGTTGACGACGATCTTTTCTATTATATCACCTTGTCGGATATCATCGATCGTATCTCCTCCTTCGAATACACGGCCAAAGCATGTATGATTTCTATCCAGATGTGATGTATTGGTGCGGCTATGACAGATAAAAAATTGGGATCCTCCTGTATTTCTTCCGGCATGAGCCATTGAAAGGACTCCCTTATCATGAAATTGATTATCACCATCCAATTCGCAAGGAATGGTATATCCCGGGCCCCCATTACCTATGCCATTCGGGCAACCACCCTGAATTACAAAATCTGGGATTACCCTGTGAAAAGTTAAACCATCATAGAAACCTTTTTTGGCCAGATCTGTAAAGTTTTTTACCGTTCCCGGAGCATCATCTTCGTAGAATTCGACCTTCATTACTCCTTTGGAAGTATGTATTTCTGCTGTCATTATTGAATGAATATTAATGTAAAAAAATGCGGCCGCAAAATTATACAAAATTAAATTTATAGCTGTTCGATATCATAATACCTTGGCTAGCTCAAATGCGGTATTTTGCAAGTTTTTCTTTGTATTCAATAACATCTGAGCTATATCATCGGTTGACTCATTCTTGTTAATTACCCAGACTTTTTTCAATCCCATATCCCTTGCTTCATCGTGCGAAAGGCTTGACTTACCACAAAAAGCATGCACCGGAATGTTGTGGGTTCCTGCTTTTTCAACGATCCCTCTGATCACCTTACCTCCGAGGGTCTGGCTATCCAGGTGTCCTTCACCTGTAAGTATCAAATCCGCATTTTCAATTTTTTTGTCAAAGTCGATCAAGCGAAACATTTGATCAATGCCAGAAGTCATCCTTGCATTAAGAAATACAATACACCCTCCTCCCATACCACCTGCAGCACCACTTCCTGGTGTATCCGCAATGTGCAAGCCCCTGGTATTTTTTATTAACATGGCCATATGCTGAAGGCCTTTATCCAGAAAATCAACATCAGATTCAGATGCTCCTTTTTGAGACCCAAAAGTAAAAGCAGCTCCAGCTTTTCCAAACAATGGATGATTGACGTCAGAAAGCACTCCAAAATCAGTATTATAAATCCTGGGATCGACATGGTTATCTTCTATCCGTATGATGTTATTCAAATTCGCACCAATGGGCACAACAGGGTTTTCCATATCATCAAAAAATTGATATCCCAGGGCACTAGCCATACCAATACCCATGTCATTGGTGGCACTTCCTCCAAGTGTTAGAAGAATTTCAGCACAGCCTTCATTCAGCGCAGATTTTATCAATTCACCCGTACCAAATGTGGAGGTATTCATCGGATTTCGCTCATGACTTTTCAGCAGTTCAAGTCCACTAGCTGATGCCATTTCAATGATAGCTATCCGTTCATTAACGATTAGGTACTGCGCAATTCTTTGCTTGAATAAAGGCCCAAATACAGGAACCTGTACCAGACGACCTCCCAGGTGATAATGCAATACTTCAACGGCTCCTTCTCCTCCATCGCTGATGGGACACACCGTACAATGTGCACTTTCGTCGAACTTTCGAATTCCTTTTGCTATGGAATGACAAGCCTCAACAGAGGAACAAGCATCTTTAAAGGAGTCAGAGGCAATGAGAATGATCACGATGTATTAGATTTATCCCCACAAAATACTTTTCAATCCACAAACCAACTAATTCATTGCATCATGACATTAAAACAACTGATCAAACTAGAAGATAAAGCCAAAGAGGTTTGGGTCATCAGTCCCACACTGCACTACGATACGGAAAACGAAGATTTTTCCGAATTGGTCAGCGTCAATCTTGGTCAAAAAACAAAGTACCGATATATCGTACCAGCAACCAGAACGGTAATGAAAAATCTAAAAGCTTATAAAAGAATATATAAGGTCAGTGATGAAGAAATCAAAAGGAATTTTCTGATACTACCAGAATCAGAATTCAACCCATTCATCCTTGAAGCGGCCATCTATGATGCCTCCACCGATTGCATTGCATGCGCAGCACCTGCATTGGAAGATAGTAATGATGTGATCAAATTCAACTCAGACACCTCTCTTCAAATGAGCAAGGACTTTAAAAAACTCTGGAAAAGATACAAACTGGAGAATCCTTGAGATAAGGCATAAAAAATCCGAGGACCGTAACGATGTCCGGAAGAAAACAGGAGACTTGAAAAAGTGAGACTGTCAAAGAGTCTTGGACTCCTTTTTGAAACCAGTTATTTCTTCATACTCAGTTCGAAGTTGAAGCTTCAAGCTGCATTCTTTACCTTCCATACATGCTATTACGCAGTACCTCGGATCAACTATAACACTCTCTCTAAAATTTTAAAAACCTACAAGTCTTTAAAATTTTAATTGTGGGATATCTGTTTGGTATCGGTAATCAAAGCAAAATCTTCTATGGCCAGCAACTCAGTCAGGGAAGTGACTTCGCTGATCAGCACACTTGGCTTGGGGCCCCATCAAGTGATCGATTTTAATCTGATCTCTTAATGAAATTTTCAATTTTCGAGACGCTAGATCTCTTTGGGTTAGCGCAAGTTAACAAGTTTTTTTAACTATAAGT
>JAHHJQ010000121.1 GCA_018680005.1 Bacteroidia bacterium
GAACATGAAGTATGTACTTCAATTAATTCCTGACCGCCATTAATTCTCAGCATTATGGGATTTGGTAAGCTTCCAGAGCTAGAAACCACAAACACATCACCTACTGAGACAGAAGTCTGATCAATGAATGATCCATCATCTTCCGATATGCTAAACGGACCACTTCCTGTGACACCACCAGTACATGCGGATTTGCTTCCTTGAGAATTGGCATCCGCACTGCAACCTCCACCATCAAATCTAAATGTCATTGTTCTTGGCTTTCCATCGATTTGGTCGCAGCAATCGCCTCCGGCTTCACCATTACCACCGCAAACTGAGCCAGAAGTAGAAACAAAATTAGTCAATACTGAAGCACCATATTGATCGGCAACAGAAATAGGTTGAGAACATGAATCATGTATCTCAATACTTTGGATAAGCGTACCCGATGTTGTTAAAATATGGATATAAATTCCGGATATTTTGCTTTGACCGGCATTGCTTGCCAGGGCTGTATATTCTTCACCAGGTGCCACAATACCATCAAAAAATATATTTCCATCATTAGGAACATCTTTATCACTAACTTGAATTCTTACGCTTTGCCCACTTGGGTCCCCACAAGGAGAACAAATTACTTTTCCTGCATCTTGACTATCACAAGTTCCCGGAACACCACAATTGGCTACACCATCGAAATATGAAATATTGCTACCGGTATATAGAAATGTCATTTCTGCCGGATCCCCCACATCACAACAATCTCCGGATGGGACGATATCAGGACCACAGTCCTTTTCGATATCAAGTTTAACAGTTGCACTAGTATTTTGTCCAAATGAAACTGAATGTGGCCCTTTACCTGTAGCTGTTGTAGGAGTAGCATCTGGTCCAAAGTCCCAAACGTATGAAAATCCATCTCCTAAATCAGGTGTGGAAAATACTCCTGGCAGCTCTGTACATAAAGGATCATACTCAATGACCGGCTCTGGACATTCGCATTGACCTACATTGATAGTTATACTTATCTGACAAGTTCCATCTTGATCTAATGTAATTGTTTTAAGACCCATTGAACTGTATGTAACAGCTGGTGGGTTGGTACCCGTGAATGTGGCAGGACTTGCATCCGCTCCAAAGTTCCATGTATAAACAACCCCAGCTTCAGGTAAATCAAGACTAAATGATGCTTCGTCTTCAATGCACTGAATATCATCGTAATTTATAATTGGATCGGGGCAAGGATTTCCACAAGTGACACCGTCTTCATCCAACATGGACAATAATTCTAAACTACCAAAACGATCGCCTGGGACTATTGGAGCAGAACAAGAAGTATGAACTTCAATAACTTCCTGTCCTCCGTTTATTCTCAACATGATAGGATTTGGTAAACTCCCGGAAGATGAAACAGTAAAAATATCACCTATTGCGACAGAGGACGGACTAACCGTTGAGCCATCATCCTCGGTAATTGAATAAGGTCCAGGACCTGACACACCACCTGAGCAGCTTGCTTTATCTCCTTGCGTATTATTGTCCGCCGCACAACCTCCTCCCAAAAATCGAAATGTCAATTGTTGAGGTTTCCCTACCTGGTCACAACAATCTCCTATCGGAATATCCTCAGGCAAAGATATTTCTGAATTTTCAATGATAACCTCTATTAATTCCGGGTTGTCTAAATGTGACTTAGCCAAAACATTTGACGTAATCCCAAAAACCAAGAAAATTGATAGAAATAGATAAAAGGAGTGTTTAGTCAGTACATAACATGACTGTCCAGGGTGAAGTAGTTCCAAGTTTTTCATCTGAAGTAGATTGAATGAAAAGTTTAATGTTCAATAACCTTAGGGGGAAATTTGAAACTTACCATGTCACGAATGCAACAGGTATTTCAAGTCGAAACTTGGTGGGGGGATTTTTTCAAATCAATTAGTCAAGCAAGGTATGGGTGAATTATATTGTACACAAGGGTCATATGAAAAAATACCTATTGATTTAGAGCATATTATCCCATATTACATTTAATTATCAATTATACTATTCTTAAAATCAATCATCCGAATTTCATACCACAACTATTCGGTATAGCAAACTTTTTTGAAAAAAAATTGCTCTAATACGTCATATTATAGATGGCCCTAATACGATATATTGTTTTAATGGTGTTCAAAATTATGTTAATCTTATGATTCAATAATAATTGACTATCAGACAATTGTCACAAATTTGGGCAATGTAAGACATACAAGTACCTCTCTTTTTTCTCTAAGGTTATGATTGATTAAATTGTGTCATGTCTTTTTTGCGTTTAGGTTATCTTTTGCTGAATTCTACCTGCATACATTATTCCTTATGTATAGCAATGATTTTATCTCTAGGAGCTTGTGTTCAAAAAAAGAATGTGAAGGGCTTCATTGAAAGCTTCCAAATTCCCTGTTCAAATAGAAGTGAGACTCCAAATCTAGCCACCTCGAATAACGGTCTGGAAATCATATGGACTGAAACTATAAATGATACTACAGCTATTTATCATTGGATTCTTGGAAGTGTGGATCTACCAGTCAAGATCGCTAGTGGTAATGATTGGTTTGTCAATTGGGCCGATTTCCCTTCGTTGGCTTCGGATGATCATGGCAATGTGATTATTAATTGGTTACAAAAAAGTAATAAGGGTGCCTATGACTATGATATCCATTACTCTATCAAATCCAAAAATGCATGGAATCCTTCTCGTTTATTACATTCTGATGGTATCCCTGCAGAGCATGGATTTGTTTCATTTATCAATGTAGATGCAAATACCTTTTACGCCAGTTGGTTAGATGGGCGTAATACAAAAACGGCTAACCCGAGTGATCCTGATAAAAATCTTCCTATGACATTGAGGGGAGGATGGATCGATAAATTTAATGGATCAGTATCGGAATTCGAGATAGACCCTAAAGTCTGTGATTGTTGTCAGACCACTTCTGCACATACACCTTCAGGTTTGCTTACCGCATACAGGGATAGAACTGATGAAGAGATCAGAGATATAATCGTACAAAAGATTACGTCTGACACAATTTATAAGGTTTTTGAATCTAAGGATAGTTGGAAAATAAACGGATGTCCGGTGAATGGTCCTGCGATTGCTGCCAAAAACGAAATAGTTGTTTTAACGTGGTATACCGCAAATCCTGAACCCTCAGTCTGGATCGTAGTATCGAAAGATGAAGGAGAATCATTTTCTAAAAAAGTCAGGATAGACCAAGGTAATCCGCTTGGCAGGGTGGATATAGATCTGAGTATAGGAATTCCTTACTTCACATGGCTGGAAATGAAAGATGACAAAGCACATATTAATCTGAGATCCTATGATATCGAAAGATCCACTTTATCCCCAGTGACCAAAATTACTAGTACATCGTCTGGGCGCAGAAGTGGGTTTCCAATTTTTAAAATTATAGGAACTACTGGTTATCTTGCACATACAAAAATTCTTTCGGCTCAAGAAAGTAGAATTGAACTTCAAAAAATTGATTTATCAAGAATACATTAAGTCATGAAAAACATTTTGACAATACTCATTTTCGGAATGCTGTTGGCTTGTGGTTCAGAACCACTTCCCCAGAATTTTGAAATGCCTGAACTCTCTGACAGAAATATTAATTCAATTCTTGATTCTTTAAACATTGAGCTTCCTGAATTGAGTACTCCGCTAGCAAATTATGTACACACCGTGCGAACCGGGGATTTAGTGTTTACCTCAGGGAAGGGTCCCAGAGATGACGCAGGTGATTCTATAACAGGCAAAGTAGGAGTCGATATGACTTGGGAAGAAGGTTATGACGCCGCCAGATCTGTCGGTCTTCAACAACTGGCAGCGCTAAAGCTAGAACTAGGAGATCTGCGAAAAGTAAAACGTATTGTCAAAGTCCTGGGTATGGTGAATGCTCATGCCGATTTTAAGGACCAGTCGAAAGTTATAAATGGGTTTTCAGACTTGATGGTAGAAGTTTTTGGAGAAGCAGGAAAACATGCTCGATCTGCCGTAGGAATGGGATCTTTGCCAAACAATATTGCTGTAGAAATTGAAATGATCGTACAGGTTTATCCTGATTGATTGGTAGAATTTAATCGTAAAAAATGTGTCAACTTATAGAATTGCAAAAAGACTATCAAGGGTCTGTCAGAATTTAAATTTTTACTGATAAATGGATAAAGTAATTCCAGTAAATATTGTACCGGAGAAATTAATCCTAGGCGTTTTATCAATTTGGATATTCGTAGAGCCTTAATTTCTAGATCTGGAAATTGATCTGCAATTCTAATTACATTTTCAATAGCAGACACGCTGTCAGAAAGAAAATGATCAACCGATTTTAATCCAGTATGTAACAGTGGGTTATCAATATGATTAACAGTCTCCTTTCTCTGTTTTAGCAAATGTCCAATAATAGAATCTTCGTGACCATAGCCTTTATGAGAAATCCCATCCACAATGTTTAAAAACAAGGCTTTCTCTATGCAAAAATTAAATGTCGAAAATGACTGATATGGACGTCTTTGGCGTTCTTTTAATGTCCGCGCTTCGATTTCTTTGCCATATTTCCAATGCAACAAATACCCTACCTCAGGTCGGTTGGATTGATATAGATGTCCGCCGGCGATTACCCTGTGGTTAAATACATCAATGTATCGCCGCACAAAATTATTCCTAACTATCTGGGCATCCGCATCAAGAAATAGAAGATGATCATATCTAGCCTCTTGAGCTAAAGAAATCCTAGTCCACCATCTTCCTTGATTTTGAATATTTCGATGGTAAACCACATTTGCTGATATGGCTAATTTGTCATAACCCGAAGTATACCATTCATCTGAACCATCATCCATCAAAATGATTTCAAAATCGATCTTCAGCTCTTGACATTGACCTAAGAGGGTATTCACTAGCTCCTCCACATCGTAATTCAAGATAGGGATAAGAATGGATAACATAATCACAAAGATAATAAGAGCTAAGGAGCCGGATTGGGTATAAGCTCCTGAACTTCATTAATTTTTTGTATTTGTTCTTTGGTCAACTCAACATGGATAGAATCAATATTCTCCCGAAGTTGATCCATTGTTGTTGCACCAATAATATTTGATGTAACAAAAGGTCTACTGTTCACAAATGACAAGGCAATCTGTGCCAAAGAAATACCCCAGGATTCGGCAAGATCAAGGTACTTCTGTGTGGCTCTATGACATTGCTCTGAGTTATACCGGATCATATGGTCTCGGTAGATTTTGAGTCTACCTTGTGCTCTTTTTGGATCTTTGTGATACTTGCCACTCAATAGACCAAATGCCATGGGTGAATAAGCTAGTAATCCAATATCTTCACGAATTGAAATTTCAGCCATGCCCACTTCATAAAGTCTATTTAATAGACTGTAAGCATTTTGCACGGACTTTGCCTTTGGTAGATTGTAAATTTCTGCCAGCTTAATGTAATTCTGAAACCCCCATGGTGTTTCATTGGAAATTCCAAAATGTCTAATCTTGCCTTGCTTTATGAGATCGTTCATTGTTTCCAGAATCTCGTGCATATTATCCTCCCATTGGTCTCGGCTGGAGTGTCTGTATCCTCGCTGTCCAAAAAAATTGGTTTTTCGTTCGGGCCAGTGGATTTGATATAAATCAACATAGTCCGTTTGCAACCTCTGCAAACTCCCTTCCAGAGCCTCCAAAATTGAAGATTTACTAAAATTCAACGGGTTACGAATATAGGCCAGATTTGCTGAAGGGCCTGCTATCTTAGTTGCCAGTACTACTTCTTGTCGTCTTCCTGTTTTATGGAACCAGGTACCTATATACTTTTCAGTCAATCCCTGGTTTTCAGCTTTTGAGGGTACTGCATAAAGTTCTGCTGTATCCCAAAACTGAACACCGTGATCCAGTGCATAATCCATTTGTTCATGTGCTTCAACCTCTGTATTCTGCTCACCCCATGTCATAGTGCCCAGACAGATTTTGCTCACTTTGATATCCGTATCTCCCAAGGTCGTATATTTCAAATCTCAGTTTTTTGTTAGAATTAAAATTGGAATATGTAGCTATGATCCTGGAAATTTCCTCCATTGATCAAAATCCGGTTTTCGTTTCTCCAGGAAGGCATTTCGCCCCTCTTCGGCCTCATCAGTCATGTAAGCCAATCTAGTCGTTTCTCCAGCAAATAGTTGCTGCCCAACTAGACCGTCATCAACTAAATTGAAAGCGAGTTTGAGCATCTTGATTGCGGTTGGGCTTTTTGTCAATATTCTTTGTCCCCATCTAAAGGCGGTTTGCTCCAGATCTTTATGAGGAATAGATGCATTGACCATACCCATGGCTACTGCTTCATCCGCAGAATAGACAGATTCAAGAAAGAAAACTTCTCGAGCTCTTTTCTGACCGATTTGCCTTGCCAGATATGCAGATCCAAATCCCGCATCAAAACTAGCTACATTCGCATCTGTCTGTTTGAATTTTGCATGCTCCTGGCTGGCTAGAGTAAGATCACATACAACGTGTAGACTATGACCACCACCTACCGCCCATCCGGGAACCACTGCAATGACTGGTTTAAACATGAATCTGATCATCCTTTGTACCTCAAGAATATTGAGTCTGGCCGTACCATCTTCACCTTTATACCCTGTCTTAGACCTTACGGATTGATCTCCGCCTGAACAAAATGCATAAACACCATCTTTGGGTGATGGCCCTTCTGCTGAAAGCAATATAACACCTACACTGGTATCTTCTTTTGCATATTCAAATGCATCCAGTAGCTCAAAAACTGTCTTCGGCCGAAAAGCATTTCTTACCTCCGGTCTGTTAAAAGCTATACGAGCGACTCCATCGCACCGTCTGAAAGTGATATCATCATATTCTCTAATAGTTTCCCAATTTATTGCTGTCATACCTGAGTATTATGTGAAGAACTGTAGCGTATAAAGTAAAAAACCTCCATCGAAAAGTCGACAGAGGTCCAGAAGTGCCCGAAGAGGGAGTCGAACCCTCACGCCCAAAAGGACACATGGCCCTCAACCATGCCTGTCTACCAGTTCCAGCATCCGGGCTAACAAGTATTGCAGCGCAAAGAAATAACTATTCGGGCATTTCGAGAACAAAAACGAGATATAATTCATTTCATATTAAATATATTATTATATCAAAATTTTCGTTATATTTATATCAACCTTAAAGCCATGGAACAAACGATATTACTGACCTGCTTACTTATTGCATTCTATGTAGTGCCGCTCCTGCTCTCTCGAGCCGTAGAAGTTGATGGGAAATCTACCAAGGGCTAATTGTACTTATTGATCTTTCTAACCAGTTTTTGTGCTTTATTTTTATATCCTGCAGAGCCATAAGGCATTCCTTGTTCGAGAATTAGTTTGAGTTCCTCAAGCAGTTCGGGGTATGGATTCAAGTGTTTATATAATGCTTCCATGGATAAAGCCTGATATGCAATTGGTGCTCCGGGATCTGCTACATACTGTAACAAATGATCCGCAACTTCAGTAAATTTATCATCCGGCCATTTATCCAAATACCACAGATACTTAAGTATGGACCGGGCCACGGCAGGCAAAATATTATCCTTTAATAGGGGCCATAATTTATCAAAGTATCGAGACCATTCAATATTCTTATTTTCTAATAGATGATATAATACCCAGCCAGCATTGAAAGAGACATGCTTTTCAGCGTTTTCAATTAGATCTATCAATGTATCTACCTTTTCAGGATCTGAACCAACAGCATTTAGAATTTTCTCAACTAGAGCCTTTGATCTCCCTTCACTGACCAGATCATAGATGGACATATTCATCTTCTAAGTATCCAGTGCTAACTTCTTCCAAAGAATTGATGATCCAGCGAATACCTGCCTGCTCCAGTCAGCAACAGGGCGATATACGGCAATAGAAACATTAGAGCACCTTCTTTATCCCCAAAAGGATCTGCCCAGTGGATATGAAAAGCGGCTACGGCCATTGTGATGATCAAAGGGATCGTTGCCGCTCTGGTAAACAAGCCTAGAACCAAAAGAATTGCGCAGAGCAATTCCGAAAAAACAGCAAGACCTAAAGATGTGGTTACTCCAAATCCAAAAACATCTGCAAATTTGATCGGTTCGTCTCCGAAAAGTCGAAGCATTTTGCCCCAACCATGATTAATAGCCATTAAACCACCTACACATAATCTGAGTACTAGAAGAGCCAGATCCAATCTTTGATTTTCACTATTCTTTGAAAAAGGGTTGATGAAGTCCATAATAATTAAATAATTGAAATCCCGAATTTACATTCTTCAAAGGATCAAATGAAGTTTTTTGTCACAAGTCCTTGCAGTTGTATATTTGCAGCATGCATGTTCATCCCCATCGATTGATCAAAAATCGGGATGCTTTCGCCTTATAGATTTCCGGAAGTTTCAAGCTTCTGTGCAATTGATCTATTTTCTCATTTCTAAAAAGGCTAAAATGCAAAGACCATTACCACACATTCCTCCTTATAAGACTAAAGTAATAGAACCCGTATACTTCAGGAGTCGTGAAGAAAGAAAGCAAAAAATTAAAGAGGTTCACTACAATTTATTCAATCTTCATAGTGACTGGGTAATCGTAGACCTCATGACCGATTCTGGCACAGGTGCTATGAGCGAACAACAGTGGTCCGAAATCATGCTTGGCGATGAAAGTTACGCTGGCTCAGAGTCCTATTTTAAATTAATCAGAACGATACAAAAAATAACCGGATTTGAATTTGTTGCGCCTACGCATCAGGGACGTGCAGCAGAAAACATTCTATTTTCAGCAGTTGTAAAAAAAGGTGATGTAGTTCCAGGCAATGCACACTTTGATACGACTAAAGGTCATATCGAGTTCAGAAAAGCTAAGGCCTTGGATTGTACTATTAGGGAAGCTTATGATACATCGAGTTTTCACCCCTTCAAAGGAAATATTGATTTGGAAAAACTTGAGGCAGTCATTCAGAAATATGGTGCTCAAAAC
>JAHHJQ010000191.1 GCA_018680005.1 Bacteroidia bacterium
GTGTTACGCTTCGGTTGATAAGATTTGAGATTTATTGTTTTGGAATATGTGCCAGTGTTGATTTCAGGAAAGTCCAGAATTTTTGAACAGAGGTAATTTGTGCTTTTTCATCAGGAGAATGGGCGCCACGGATGTTCGGGCCAAATGAAATCATCTCCATTTTGGGAAAGTGTTTTCCGAGAATGCCACATTCAAGCCCGGCATGACATGCCTTCACATGAGGAGATTCTTTAAATAGATCTTCATATAGGGATTTCATCAAAGAGACGATCTGAGAATTAGGATCAGGTGTCCAACCAGGATAGGCACCTGAGGTGGTTACTTTCGCACCGATCAGCTGAAGCGCTGAAGCAATTGCATCTGCCAGATCTTGCTTTTCTGTATCGACAGAGCTTCTGGTAAGGCATTGGACTAGGAATTGGCCATCATTGACGATTATGCGGGCAATATTATTTGAAGTCTGGACCAATCCCTCTATGTCAGGACTCATTCGATAGATCCCATTTGGTAATGCATACATCGCCTTTAACAGTTGACCTTGAAAGATAGGGTCTACAACTTCATCCGGCATGCTAGTCGCCTGAACTTCTATAGTCAGATCAGGATCCGTAGTTTTATATTCCTTTTGATAGATTGAAGTCATATGGTCTATAAGGGCATTGAATGCATGTTTATCCACTGCATCAACAACTATTGTTGCGAATGATTCTCTTGGTATGGCATTTCGCAGACCGCCACCATCGATATCCGCAATCTGAATTTCAAATTCCTTATCCAGATTATAGAGCAATCGATTCATTAGCTTATTGGCATTGCCTCTTCCAAGATGAATATCCATACCGGAGTGACCACCACTTAAGCCTTTGATTGTGATTCGGAATGGAAGACCTTGGCTAGCAGGTACAATAGTAGCATATCTACCTTGGGCGGTGATATCGATCCCACCGGCACAGCCAACCGTAAGTTCATCATCATCTTCTGTATCCAGGTTAAGCATTAATTGCCCTTTCAGCATGTTGGGATCCAGATCTTTGGCTCCTGTCATACCGGTTTCTTCGTCTATAGTAAACAAGGCTTCTATTGCGGGATGTGGAATCTCATTCGAAGCCAGAATAGCCATTGTGGCCGCGACACCGATTCCGTTATCTGCTCCCAGTGTTGTTCCCTTGGCTTTTACCCAATCACCATCAATAAACATCTGAATACCTTGTTGCTGGAAATCAAACTGAGTATTTGAGTTTTTTTGATGAACCATATCGAGATGGCTTTGAAGAACGACAGTTTTTCTGTCTTCCATTCCCAGGGTAGCAGGTTTTTTAATAACCACATTTCCAATTTTATCAGATATTACCTCAAGTCCTAAAGCATTACCAAAGTCAATCATAAACTGAATGACTCTTTCTTCTTTCTTCGATGGACGCGGAATATCATTAAGACTTTGAAAATGTTGCCAAAGGGATCTGGGCTCCAGAGATGTAATTGTAGTAGACATTGGTCAGGAATTTACTTCCTGCAATGGTAAATATATTCCATGGGAAGACCAACAAACTTTCGCAGATAGCAATCATCAAATACAGTATTGAACTTCTTGTAATGCAATTTGGAATATAGAATCTGACAGAAGAAATAGCCTTCTTCCAAGGCATCGTAGCTAGATTGAATGATAGATGCAGCCATTTCTTTGGAAAAGAATGTGAAAGGGATACTGGAAACAAATCCATGAATCGGATCAGTTACGTATTTGTGAAGATTTTGCGCACCATCGTTGACGATGACCAACCTGGGATCATCAATAGTTCTGGATACATATTTGCAAAACTCCTCATTAACTTCAAAAGCATAAAGTTTTGAAGTAGGAGCTAGACGTTTCAGAATTTCTTTGGTGATATTTCCATGACCCATACCATACTCTACCACTACCTTGTTGTCTCCTTCAGGTAGATTGGTACAAATTTCTCTTTCAACCCTTTTGCTCGTCTCAAAAAGTGCTCCTGTGGTTAGCAGGTTTTTTGTAAATGCTAATGCGGTTTTCAACTTCTGGGCTGCCATAAATTATGTTTTCTCCTGTTTTCGTGTCAGGGGCTGCAAGGTTAATAAATCTTCAAGTGATGATGCTACTCTTCTGTCGATAATTATTATTTGTAAAGAACAGATTTGACAGATAGGTTTCGTTTCTTGTGTCTAGTCTCTAATACATTAGAACAACCTGAATGCGCTCAAAAGTTCTCATTATTTATACAGGAGGAACGGTAGGAATGATCAAAGACAACGAAACCGGGTTGCTAAAGCCGTTTGAATTTGAGCATTTGACAGATAATATCCCTGAACTCAAAAAATTCGAAATTGATATTTCTTCTACTTCTTTTGAGCATCCTCTCGATTCAAGTAACATAAGACCCAGGGATTGGAAAAAAATTGCATTGTTCATAAGTGAAAACTATGAAAAATACGATGGGTTTGTTGTACTGCATGGAAGTGACACCATGGCATTCACAGCGTCTGCACTGAGTTTCATGTTGCCTGGATTAAGCAAACCGGTTATCCTGACAGGCTCTCAATTACCTATCGGCACCATCCGGACGGATGGAAAGGAAAATATTATAACTGCAATCGAAATTGCAGCTTCAATGCAGAATGGAAAGCCCATCATTAGCGAAGTATGTGTATATTTTGAATACCAACTTTATCGCGGAAATAGAACACATAAATATAATGCAGATCATTTTCAGGCTTTCCATTCAGCGAACTATCCTGTTCTAGCAGAAGCGGGTGTACACATCAAGTATAATCACAACGCCCTGTATAGGAGCAGTGGAGCACCGTTCCAGGTGATCACTGCTCTTGATAATAATGTTGCCATATTAAAAATGTTCCCTGGGATTTCAGAAGATATCGTGCATGCTATCCTGCATTGTCCAAATATTAAAGGTGTGATTCTAGAGAGTTTTGGAGCTGGAAATACCACCACAGAACAATGGTTTCATGATCAACTGAAAGCTGCGATTGAAAGGGATATCATTATCGTGAACATTACACAATGCCAGGCAGGAAGTGTCGACCAGGGTAGATATGAAACCAGCGCTGTCTTTGATGATATTGGCGTTATTAGTGGCTATGACATGACTACAGAGGCGGCGATTACTAAATTGATGCTCGCTTTAGGCAATAGTGAGGACATTTTGGGTGCCAAGACTATCATGCAAACGAATTTGCGAGGAGAAATGACAATCGAGGTTTAAAATGGATCAAAAAATTTCTAAGTCATTTTCCAAGTCTCGTGAACCCCTCATTCTTGATGAAGTTTTCAATGATACACTGAACCTCCTTGAAAAAACGGATGACCATTATTTCGTAACAGGAAAGGCCGGTACCGGTAAATCAACATTACTCAAATTATTTACCAATACAACCAAGAAAAATGTGGTTGTATTGGCACCTACAGGAATTGCAGCATTAAATGTAAGAGGTCAGACTATTCATTCTTTTTTTGGATTTCCACCCCGAATGATGACCACCAAGGACATCAAGAAATCCAGGTACGCCAAAATGTATCAGAAGGTAGATACGATCATCATTGATGAAATATCCATGGTCAGAGCAGATATGATTGACAATATAGATCGTTTTCTGAGAATCAACAGGGATTATGAATGGCCATTTGGTGGAGTTCAGATGATATTTTTCGGAGATCCATTTCAACTGCCTCCTGTGATTCGAAATGACGAATATCGCTTGCTTTCGGAGTGGGGTTATGAGAGCGGGTATTTCTTTGATGCCCATATATTTGAAAGTGGATTCTTTTTTCAGACTATCGAGTTGACAAAGATTTACAGACAGAAGGAGAAGTATTTTATAAGGCTATTGGATGATGTTCGTATGAATAGAATGGATATGGAGGGTCTGAAAATATTCAATGAAAGATATTTGCCAGATCATCAACGCCAACCATTTCAGATCACGGTAAGCCCAAGAAATTATAATGTCGACAGGATCAATGCAGAAGAGTTATTCAAGATCAATGCGCCAGAAGAAAAATACAAGGCCAGGATAGAAGGCGATTTTAAATCTCATTTATATCCCACGGAAGAATTCCTGACAGTCAAAAATCGTGCACAGGTGATCTTTATAAAGAATGATCCAGGCAAAAGATTTGTCAACGGTAGCCTGGCCAAGGTGGTATTTTTAGAAGAAGATCAAATAACGGTTGAAATCGAGGAGGACGGAAAAATTGAAGAATTCGCAATTGAGCGGATGACATGGGAAATTGTGAAATACAAGCTCAACAAGGATAAGTCTCGAATCAAAACTGAAGTGATCGGGACGTTTACACAATTTCCAATTAAACTTGCATGGGCTATCACCATCCATCGGTCTCAAGGACAGACTTTTGATGAAGTCATTATTGATCTGGGCAAAGGTGCCTTTGCTCCAGGCCAATCTTATGTCGCCTTGAGTCGCTGTCGCTCCTTGGAGGGTATTATTCTCACACAACCGCTTCTGCCCAGGGATATTATCCTTGATGATCGTGTAGTCGATTTCTACGAACGTGAAATACGCTAATCCATTTGTGAAGAATATCAATTCTTACTAAATTGGAATTGATCATTTCGAAAACTTCAATATATGGCTAAATCGAAAAGAAAACGCAGAGCTGAAGCATCGCAAAAAAAACAAGGTAATAGAATTCTCATGATTGTGGGCGTGATTACCTTGCTGCTGGTATTGTTGATGTATATGATCTATGCCGCAATGTGAAAACACCTTATTTGTCTACGCGTATATAGCTACGATTATTGCGCTCGTTGCATTCCCGGACTGTTTGATAAGGATCCAGATTTAAGATCAAATACGGTGTTAGTTTGGTCGTTCCTCTCACATTGAGATACATTTTACCCTTGAACTCTTTTGTTTTTTCGAGACTACCATCCTTTGTTCCGACTTCCTTTCGTATTGGATTTTCACCTTTGAGCGATGCACTTCTTGTGAATTTTGGTGTTGGCGACAGGTGAGCCTGTATGAAGGCGTTATCCTCGGGAGTATTTTTTTTGCCATGAAAAAATGCTGTGCCTGTACCCTCATTTTTAATGGTATACTCCAGGGCAATCATATATTTATTCACTTTCAGGATTTCAATATCCTTGATGATGAGGTCTGGACAGTCATTTTTATCCAGGTATTTTCCTCTTTCATTATCTTCTTTTTTGGGAGTCTCTAAAAGCGTAGTCCCATTGCCCAGGTCAACAGTTTTAGGCTCAGGTTTTTTAGATTTGGATATTTTCTCCTTTTTAATTTTGGTTGCTATCGCCGGTGCTTCTTCTTTGGTCACCACCACTGGTTCCGATGTTTTGATGACACTTTCCTCAATTATGATATCCCCGGCCTTTATGAACTTTCGCTTAGTCAGGATTTCGCTGACCAGGTTTTGGAGATTGGGAATACCACCAGGGTTATTAAAAGTAGGATCCAGAATTACAACAACATCCTCCATATCCAAGTTGCCGAGACGTAAATCTATTCTTCCAGTATTGGAAACTGCATAACTGAACACTTGTTGATCAGAATTTGTCTCAATCTTTAATGGTCCTATATATAAACGCTTGCCATCGTAAGGAACATCATTGAATTTGATGACCTGGAATGCATCGGATGAAGACTGTGCTTTGATATGATGATTAGAATCGCCTTTCCAGCTCAACAGGCAAAAGATGAGAAGGGGTAGGATTACAAGACGCATACGAATTCATAGTTTAGGCTATATAACGAGCAATATTTGTTCCAATTACATATTAGCAATATTTATAGGTCTGTCTATACTTTCTTCCAGAGAAATGAACGTTTCTGTACGCTGTATCCCACTAATTGCTTGTATTTTGTCATGCAGGACCTCCCTCAGGTGGTCGGTATCCCTACAAATGATTTTAGCAAAAATACTATAGTTCCCAGTTGTATAATGCGCCCCCACCACCTCGGGAATTTCCTTTAGCTGATCAGCAACTGTATCGTAAAGAGAACTTTTATCAAGGTATATACCTAGAAACGAGACGACATCGTAGCCCAATTTGTTGTAATCGACTATCAAGGATGAACCTTTCACTACACCCATTTTTTCTAGCTTTTTCATTCTGACATGTATCGTGCCGCCACTTACATAGAGTTGTTTGGCCAATTCAGAATAGGGTAGCTTGGCATCTTTCATGAGGATAGAAAGAATTTGCTTGTCAAGGTCATCTAAGTCTATCCGCTTTTCCATTGAAAGATATTTAGGTATTTACTCGTTGTATTCTAATAATTGCAATAATAAATGCAATTCATTCAATATAATTTAATTTTGGTATGAAAATGAAATAGAAGTAGTATTCTTATTATTTACTTGTTCAAAAGGTTAATTGAACCTTATTGTTTTAGAATTGTAAGAGCTCAAAAGATATAATCCTATCTTCGCTTCATCTCAATTTTCATGTCTTGGAGAAAGAATCATTTGATAGAAGTCATACGCAATTTTGGATACCATTTGTTATTGCGCTTGCAATGGCAGTTGGCATGTTTATAGGTAAAAAACTTGAACCTGTCGGATCAGACAATGTAGTTGCGGCTAGTAACATACCCAATCGACAACCTGGCAAAGTAGAAGAGATTTTGAGATATATCAATGCACGGTATGTTGATGACGTTGATGATAATGAACTATCCGAAGAGGCCATCAAAGCTATTATGGATGACTTGGATCCCCATTCCAGCTATCATTCTGCAGAGGAGTTACGAAGAATGTCTGAAAACCTTCGTGGTAATTTTGAAGGCATTGGAGTGGAGTTTATGATTATCGAAGACACGGTGTTTGTTGTTCGTGTTATGGAGGAGGGGCCTTCCGAAGCACTGGGCGTTCAGGTTTTGGATAGAATTGTGGCTGTCAACGATAATACAATAGCCGGCATGGGAATCGACTCTGATAGCGTAATAGCCTTGCTCAAAGGTCCTCAGGGAACGAATGTAGACGTTACTATTCTCCGAGAGGGGGAAACACTGGAATTAACTATCAATAGAGGTAAAATTCCAACTACCAGCGTAGATGCATCTATCATGATCGATGACCAAGTCGGATATATTAAGTTAGATGGCTTCTCAGCAACTACATACACTGATTTTATGAAACGTATGGAAGTGTTGATTGAAGATAATGGGATGAAAGACCTTGTAATTGATTTGAGAAGCAATCCTGGAGGATATCTTAATCAAGCCATAAAAATTTTAGATCAATTCTTTACTGAAAAAGACAAAGTATTGGTTTATACCCAAGGGGACAAGTCCAAAAAATTTGAATATAAAACTACTGGTCGCAATTTTTTTGACGTCGGCGATATTGTCGTATTGATAGATGAGAATTCCGCTTCGGCGAGCGAGATCATTGCAGGTGCGTTGCAGGACTGGGATCGTGGTAAGATTATCGGTAGGAGGTCATATGGCAAAGGATTGGTTCAGGAGCGATACCCACTCAAAGATGGTTCGGCCATCTCATTGACAATTTCAAGGTACTTTACGCCTTCAGGAAGATGTATTCAAAAAGATTACGATAACCCAATTGATTACTCCAAGGAGCTCTATGATCGATTTCATAATGGAGAATATTATACCCGGGATAGTATTTACATGGCTGATACGACTAAATACTTTACATCTCAGGGTAGGGTAGTCTATGCCGGAGGAGGTATAAGTCCTGATATTTTTGTTCCCTTGGATACTGCACAATTTACGGATGTATTCTATGCCATGCGTGGAGCTATCAACACTGATGTCATACGATATTTTGAAGAACATCCGGAATTGGGTAAGCTCACATTAGAGCAATTCATCAAACAGGTGAACATAGATGATCAACGTTTGAAGAGTCTTTATGAAGAATTACCTCGAAATGGTTTGACTTCCACTTTTTCTGAATCCAGAGATGCCATTGAGTATTACTACCAAGCACGACTAGCAAGACAACTATTTGGTGACAATGGCTTTTACACGATTTGGATAACAAAAGATGATGCCTTGAAAGTTGCCCTCGAAGCTTTAAATTGATCGTTGTCTCAGCTTCTAATAAACTCAAGCTCTCCTTTTGAGTTGACAGTAGCGATCACTGATGGTTGCACTTCCTTCTCTTCAGTCTGTCTGATGTTGACCACATAATCCACACCGCTTATTATTTCTGAACTGATTGCGCTGAAGTTTGGCGGGTAAGGTTCTCCGCTGACATTGGCCGAGGTAGAGATGATAGGCTTGCCAAAGTGATGAATGAGGTGTTTACAGAAAGGATCAGTGGTTACCCGGATTGCTATCGATCCATCAGATGAGATGATCTCTTCTGGAAGATGCACAGGATTGTCGTAGATAATGGTCAAAGGTCTAGTATTATAGAAAAGAAGTGTCTCAACCCTGGGATGCAGTCTATCGATATATTTTTTAAGCATATCAATAGAGTCCACTAAAAGTATGAATGCTTTATCAGCATCTCTTTTTTTAAGTTGGAGTACTTTCTCTATGGCCTTGCTATTGAAGGGGTCGCAACCTAGTCCCCAGATCGTATCTGTTGGATATAACAGAATTCCACCTCGGTTGATAACATCTACTGCCTTTTCAATAATGTCAACCATTCAGTTGTAGGTTAGTTAGCTTGAATTATGATACTGCAAGAATTCCCAAAATGTGACAATTTTAGACTTTTTTGATGCATTTTCCTTGGCTTCGATGTCAACATTAACTTCGTCTTAAGGAATTGTCTGATTAATCGAAAAATGGAAAATGGTTTTTTCAGCGTTATTTTATAATCTAGAACATTCATTTAGTGGATTTAAATCAAGGATTGACCTATATTCCAGTACAGAATCCATCTGTTGTTCGTTCTTCATATTGTTGCAACCAGCATTTCATGCGTAGAGTTTATCAATTTTTTGTTTGCTTGATTGGATTGATTTTTTTGACTATCAATCCAGTCCAGGCCTTTCATATTATCGGAGGAGAGATTACCTACGAATGCCTAGGAGATGGTGCAAATCCTGGAACACGCAGATTTCAATTCAAAATGTATGTTTATCGAGACTGCCAGGGCGGGGGGGCAGAATTGGATCCTTCAGCCAGTATAGGTATTTGGTATGGAGATCAGGCTCCCTATCAATTGGCTGGTCAGCTCTTTGTCAATCTTGTGGGGCCTAATTCTGTCGACCCACCTCAAATTGATTGTTTGATTCCTCCGGATGATGTGTGTGTAGAAGAAGGTTCATATAATTGGACTGTTGATATCCCAATAGACGAAGAGAGTTACCACTTTACTTATCAAAGATGTTGCAGAAATAGTTCGATTTCTAACATTGTTGATCCCGATAGGATAGGCGCGACATATACAACTTCGATTACAAAAGCTGCTCAGGATAGTTGCAATAATAGTCCTGTATTTAATAGTTTTCCGCCTACCGTTATTTGTGTAAATGAGCCATTAATGTTTGATCATAGTGCATCTGATATCGACGGTGATTCTTTGGTTTATGAATTTTGTTCTCCAAAGCTGGGAGGGGGACTTGCAGGGGCTCAAGGTGGAGGAGGTGCCAACGGTTGTAATGGTGTTCAACCCATACCTGGCTGTCAACCTCCCTATGATAATGTTCGTTTCAGACAACCCATATATTCATTCCAGGAACCGATGGCAGGAGATCCTGTTGTGGTCATTGATCCCGAAACAGGGCTAATCACTGGAACTCCTACTACCACTGGACAGTTTGTAGTTGGTGTTTGTGTTACTGAATATCGAAATGGTATTGTTTTAAGTACGCTAAGTCGTGACTTTCAGTTCAATGTGGAAGATTGTGAATCTACAGTTGTTGCACAGATTCAAGGCCAGGAAGTTATTGGTGAAGACCAAAAATATGTCCTCACTTCTTGCGGTGAACAAACTATCGAATTTATTAATGAGAGTTTTTTGGAAGCACAAATCAACTCTTATTTATGGCAGTTTGACCTCAATAATGGAGATACAACTGTTGTGACTTCCAGAGATGCAACGATTACTTTTCCTGATACAGGCACTTACAAAGGAATACTTTATCTCAACAGAAATAGTATCTGTGAGGATTCTGCTGATATTTCTGTTACCATATTACCTGAAATAAATGCTGACTTTACATTTGAATATGATACATGTATAGTGGGCCCTGTTTCATTCACTAATATGTCAACCACAGGTGCAGATGAAATCGTAACACATGAATGGGATTTTGGAGGTCAAGGATTGTCTTTTACAGTGAATCCAATATTTACATTTCCCAATCCCGGTTCGAAAAATGTAAGACTGAGAGTTGTAGATAACAACAATTGTGAGGATAATGTCATCAAGAATGTGCTGTGGCAACCGGCTCCACAAACGATAATTGTGCAGCCTAATACGTTCTTGGGTTGCGAACCTGCCACAATTACGTTTCAAAATCTATCTTTCCCGGTCGATTCTACATATACCTTTAATTGGAGCTTTGGTGATGGTGCAACGGGTGATGCCCTGAGTCCCGTGCACACCTATTCGAATAGTGGTATTTATGATGTGTCCTTAGAGATCATCTCACCAGCTGGGTGCCAGGTCGCCGAATCTTTTAATAATCTGATAAGGGTAGAACAAGGCCCCATGGCAGATTTTGATTTCACACCTAAAGAATTGAATAGTTTTAACAACACTGCCCAATTTATCAATCAGTCTCAAGGTGAATTATCCTGGTTCTGGGATTTTAACAGGCAAGGATTTTCTTCGGATGAGAACCCGTTATATACTTTTCCCGATACAGGACTGCAGGAAGTAAGATTGATTGTAACTAAAGAAAATGGTTGCCAAGATACTATTGCCAAATTCATAGATGTTGTTCCTCAGGTGATTTGGCATATGCCCAATGCTTTCACTCCCAACGACGACGCTATCAATGAAGAGTTCCGGGGTAGGGGAATTATTGATGGCATGTCTAACTTTGAATTTACGATCTGGAATCGCTGGGGTGAAATGATTTTTCAGACTAATAATCCCGATGATGCCTGGAATGGGCGTAAGGACAATGTAGGAGAGAATTCACCAATTGGCGCCTACGTATACCTCGTTACTTTCACTGGGCCACGTGGGGAGTCTTATGAATTTAAAGGACATGCTAACCTGATTCGCTGAGTCAGATGTATATAATTGAAATTAGAATTGTTTTCCTGTTTTGATTGAATACAAAAAAGCATATCTTTGCAGCCGATTTTGAAAATTTTAAGCCGCCACGATTATGGATGCAATAAAATACGTAGAAGACCAATTCACCAGAGAAATGAATTATCCGGACTTCCGGGTAGGTGACAGTGTAGAAGTTTCACTGAGGATCATTGAAGGAGAAAAGCAAAGAATTCAAAAATTCAAGGGTGATGTAATCCAGATGAACGGAGTTGGAGCAGTTAAAACTTTTACTGTTCGAAAAATGTCAAATGGAGTAGGAGTTGAACGGATTATTCCATTTGCATCGCCAAATATTGATGAGATCAAAGTGTTGAAGAAAGGTAAGGTGAGAAGATCCAAGTTATACTATGTAAGGGACTTGGTTGGTAAGAAAGCAAGAATTAAGGAAAAGACTTTTATAAAGAACTAAAAAGAGTTCATCATAATAGCAGAGAAGCATCCTGGATTACCAGGGTGCTTCTGTTGTTTTAGCACTTATGATTTTACCCATTTGGCGGTATATAAGATAATCAGCCCACCGGTCAGGAATCATTCTTGAGAAATAATAGAGGAAATGGTTTTTGTAAATTAAATACTTGAGCTTAGGCTTTGGTAATTCAATTGCTTGATGTATCACTTTGGCCACTAATTCAGTTGGCGACGCTCCGGCTTCTTTACTTTTTACTAAATCAAGTTTCTTCTCAAATATGGGTGCATAGACTGTTCCTTGATAAAGCTTATCCTCCTTCATTTGCTTTTGCCATATTTCTGACTTTATCGGTCCGGGTCTGATGGAAATGACTTTTATCCCATATAAACTAAGTTCTCTCCTCAATCCATCATTTATGCTTTCGACTGCATGTTTTGAGGCAGCGTATAGAGTTTGAAAAGGAAAAGTAAAAGAACTGGCAATACTACTGATATTGATGATTCTGCCTGGATTTTTTATTGGTTCTCTCCCGGCTCCTAAAAGGGGTAGAAATGCTCTGGTGGTATTTAATAGCCCAACTACATTTACATCAAATTGATCTTTAATCTCCTGTTGATCTATGAGTTCGATAGGCCCGGATACGGCAATACCGGCATTGTTAACCAATGCAACAAGCAAATTATTTTTAACGATTGCGCTAACCTCAGCAAGGGATCGATGTATGCCTTCCAAATCTCGGACATCAAATACTAGTGGATGGAAATTAGGACCAAGTTGACCTCTTAGTTCGTTGCCACGTTTTTCGCTTCGCACACTGCCAAAAACAAAATATCCTTTACCAATTAGATATTGTGCCGATACCAGACCAATGCCGGATGAAACACCTGTAATCAATACATATCTCATGGAGTGATGTGGTAATTCAAAAAACTATGAGAACTATTTATCGTTTAAAAACTTAATATTGACCTTTTTGCGAAAGTAATACTAATTCATATTGATTCGATATTTACTGTTACTGGTTACACTTCTTTGTTTGGACCTGCTCTTATTACCCGTTGTAAATTTCTGGGTTGCAGATTCCTCAACTGAGATTCAGGCGGCGGCACGTTTCTTTCACTTCGTCGTACCTGTGAGTTTGGTAACATTACTTATTGGAAATGTAAGTTTCAGACTAAGAAAGAAATACAGGAGAACATTCACAACTACAATAAATGCTTTTCAGTTGATTTATGTCTGTAAGTTGTTTGTGCTGACAGTATTGATGTTTTTCTGGTTAGCTGAGCTGCTAACATGGATATTAGATCGTTCCGATTTACAGGAATCACAACCTTCAGTTTTAAAGTACTATGTCGCAAGCTTTGTAGGCGTCATACCTTTCACAGTATTGCTTTATGGCATTATCGTGAATAAATATAGATATCAGTTAAGGAAAATAAAGGTCCCTATCAAGGATTTGCCGGTAGAACTGGAAGGCTTGAGGATTGTCCAGATTTCTGATGTCCATTCAGGATCATTGTTCAATAAAGCCGGAATTCGAAAAGGAGTACGAATAATCAATAACCAAAATCCAGATTTAGTCTTTTTTACAGGAGATCTTGTAAACAATAGGGCAATCGAGCTTCTACCATTTTTAAAAATATTTGGAAAAATAAGGGCCAAATATGGGGTATTCTCTGTTTTAGGAAATCATGATTACGGTGATTATGTAATGTGGCGAAACCGTCAGGAGAAAATAGCTAATCTTGAACGTTTAGTTGATTTTCAAAAAGAAATGAACTGGCAGCTCTTAAGAAATGAAAACCAGGTAATAAGCATTGGTAAAAGCAAGGTGGCGGTAATTGGTGTCGAGAACTATTCGGCCAAACTACAATTTACACGGTATGGAGATTTGTTAAAGTCGCTTGATAATGTGAATAGGGTTGATCTCAAATTGTTATTGTCACATGATCCGAGTCATTGGAGATTTGAAGTATTAAAATATCCGGACATTGATATAACGTTTTCGGGACATACCCATGGCATGCAATTCGGAATTGAGATTGGAGAATGGATCAAATGGAGTCCCGTTCAGTATGTTTACAAAGAATGGGCAGGATTATATCAGGAAGGAGATCAGTACCTTTATGTAAATCGTGGTTTTGGAGTATTGGGGTATCCAGGACGTGTAGGAATATTGCCGGAAATTACTGTTCTTGAATTAACCAAGGCTGTCCTCTGAGATTTATCCCATCATCAATGATACACTGACAACTATATCATGGTAAAATTCAAAGAATGTACAGAATAGTGTTTAGTCTAATGATCTTGTTCGGTGTTTCATGCTCCGATCCCAAACCTATCCCAACCATTGATCAACAGATTCTAGTTGGAAAATGGGACCTCCACACGGGATTCCGAAATGGTAAAGAAACCGAGACATTACGTGGAGCTTATTTTGATTTTCTTAATGATAGTACCGTGGTGACCAATATTCTTGGTAATGAAGACCCATCATTCTTTTATTGGCAGGATAGTAGCATTTTGGTTACCAGTGTTGTTCCACCCATACAATACTTTATAAAAAATCTTACTACCGATTCATTACACCTTTCTTTTAGTCAAAACAGATATCAATTTGATCTTATTCTAAATCCTTCTGAGTTTGCTCAAGATAGTCCAGAAGCACAAGGCTTCTGAATTTTAATGTGCCAGGTCATTTAAATCAATTCTGTCCACTTGTATTGAAAACCCATGATCATTCCATACATCAGTGCAACCACTACAGGGGCCAGAATTGACAGGGCCATGACAGTAAAGTATCTTCTCGGAACTTTGGATCTTTCTACAAGTTCTGCAAGGAGAGCTACAATCAAAATTCCTGCAATAATCGTTACCATTACAGCAGTAATTAATGTTGCAGTATAATCATGCAGTAACCAAAGAAGGAGATACAAAGCACATTGTGCGAGAAAAATTTCGGAATTTCGGACCTCAGAAAGTGACAATTGTCGACTTATTGAATAATTAATGTAGAAAAACCAAGTTACAATAACATTGGAGCTTATTCCTTTCTATTGGTAAGAAGTTTGTGCAAGAAATATATATGATGCGTTTTTTATTCATATTCCTTTTAAGTGTTCCCTTTGTTTCTGCAAATGCCCAAGTCAAAAGTGATGCGGACTACTTGCGAGAATACCAGGAACGAATATCTAAAGAGTATATCAATAAGATCTATATTCCCGCTGATCTGGCGGATAGTCATCAGCAACTGGATGAAGTGATGGAGCGCGATGCGAAAATCAAATTCATGACATTGACCGAAATCGAAGCCACCAAGAAATATCACTTTATTCTTGGTAGATGGGTGATCAAGAATTGGTCACTTGATGAAGGTTCACGGTTGTCGAAGTATATGAGAGACAAAGGTGTTTTCAGATCAGATGACATGGCCAAGTACATCTTACTTACATATCACAGATATCTACATGGTAATCCTTTGGGAGAGGAAGAATTATTAATTCAACTTGCTGAGAAGTACGCCAAAGAAAAAGCGAAAAGAGCAGCCGGCCAGGAGTTGCTTCACTCGGAAACTAGAAAGAGAAAACAGAATTAATCCTCCCATCTGTCAATAATCTTAAGATTGCTTTGGATCAAAACCTTATTGATTCATTTGCGTTCGAACCAAGAGTCTAGTCGAATTGGCAAGGCATTTTCGTAAAATTTATACATTTGCCAGCCTTTAATTCTATAAGTGGAGTTTTAATCGGACTTTACACAAACAAAAGCGTGATAGCAAGATGCCGAAGAATTTAGTGATCGTTGAGTCGCCAGCCAAAGCGAAAACCATTGAAAAATACCTGGGGAAAGACTTTAAAGTTCTTTCCAGTTACGGACATATACGGGATTTAGAAAAATCTGAAAATGCCGTGAAGGTCGACAATGGCTTCAAACCAAATTATGTGATTCCAGCAGATAAAAAGAAAGTTGTCAAGCAACTAAAGGAATCTGTTAAGAAATCCGACGAAGTTTGGTTAGCGACGGATGAAGATCGAGAAGGTGAAGCCATATCCTGGCATCTATGTCAAGTTCTAGGCCTTGATGAAAAAACAACTAAACGCATTGTATTTCATGAGATCACTGAACCTGCGATAAAGAAAGCCATTGAAAATCCACGAAATGTAGATTTGAATCTAGTGGATGCTCAACAGGCCAGGAGAATACTTGACCGCCTGGTAGGATATAAGTTGTCCGGAACTCTCTGGAAAAAAGTTAAAGGAAATTTATCGGCAGGTAGGGTTCAATCGGTGGCGGTAAAACTAGTCGTTGAACGGGAACGTGAAATTCTGGCATTTGACAGCAAGTTTTACTACAAAGTAGTTGCAGAATTTCAGGTAGACGGCCATAATAATAAAAAAGCCATTTTGAAAGCTGAACTATCCGAGCGGTTTAAAACCCAGGAAGATGCACAAGACTTCCTAAAAAGATGCATCGGAGCGGATTTCAATATTTCAAATATCGAAGTCAAACCTGCGAAACGTAGACCATCTGCTCCTTTTACGACATCAACCCTACAACAGGAAGCCAGTAGAAAACTAGGTTTCTCTGTGAAAAGGACAATGCAAAATGCTCAACGATTGTATGAATCCGGTTTGATTACCTACATGAGGACGGATTCGATAAATTTAAGTGAATTGGCCATTGCTACTATTGCCGATGAAATCACAAAAAATTATGGCGAAGCATATTTGCACAGTCGCCGATATAAAACTAAAAAGAAGGATGCTCAAGAAGCGCACGAGGCGATTAGGCCTACCTATGCAGATAGAAAAGTTGCCGGAGATGGAAGAGATCAACAACGACTTTATGAATTGATTTGGAAGAGAACAATCGCTTCTCAAATGGCCGAGGCCAGGTTGGAAAAAACTCTGGTTGAAATCACGATATCCTCTGACGCTGATCATCTTTTCAAAGCAGAAGGTGAAGTCTTGAAATTTGATGGATTTTTGAAGGTTTATATGGCTTCCAAAGATGAAGATGAAGATGACTCTGACACAAAAGGAATATTGCCACCACTGCTATTAGGACAACACCTAGATCTGGATCATATAGACGCAACTCAAAGATTTTCAAAACCCCCAGCCAGATATACTGAAGCTAGTCTTGTAAAAAAACTTGAAGAACTGGGAATAGGCAGACCTTCCACTTATGCGCCCACTATCAGTCGTATCATGGAAGAAAAAAGAGGGTATATCGTCAAGGGTGATTACGAGGGAAAGGAAAGAAATTATGTAATACTTTCATTAAGAGATGATCAGGTAATATCAAAAACAGGTACAGAAAGAACCGGATCTAATAAGAATAGACTGGTACCAACAGATATAGGAATGGTCGTAACTGACTTTCTTTCAAAGAATTTTCAGAATATCATGGATTATAGCTTTACGGCTAATATCGAGGAAGAGTTTGATGATATCGCGAACGGTGAAATCGAATGGCACTTAATGCTGGGTAAATTCTATGGCCCATTTGAAACTGTTGTCAAAGAAACTATTGAAAAAGCCAGCAGGTCCGTTGGAGAAAGAAATTTGGGTACAGATCCTGAATCAGGTAGAACAGTATTAGTTAGATTGTCAAGATTTGGAAAACCCATTGTTCAGATTGGCACACAGGACGAATTGAATGAAGATGAAAAACCAAAATATGCCAATCTTGGACCTCAACAAACGTTGGAAACGATAGGCTATGATGATGCCATGGAGCTCTTCAAATTACCTAGAGAGATGGAAGCCTATGACGACAAAGAAGTCTCAATTGGTGCAGGGCGATATGGACCTTATGTGAAATGGGGAGAAACCTTTATTTCAATTCCTAGAAATGAAGATCCACTGAGTATATCTCGAGACCGAGTATTAGAACTGATCGAGATTAGGAAAGAAGCAGATAAACCGCAAGGTGAATATAAAGGCATTCCATATACCAAAGGCAAAGGTCGATTTGGTCCGTTTTTTAAATACGGAGATCTTTTTGTCAATATACCGCGAAGATTCGATCCTGAGACAATTACTCAGGCTGAAGCGGCAGAACTAATAGAAGCCAAGATTCAAAAAGAAGCCAATCGATATATTCATAATTGGTCTGATGAACAAATCACTGTAGAAAATGGAAGATGGGGACCTTTCATCAGGTTCAAAAAGAAAAATCTTAAAATACCTAAAGTTGATGGTGAGAAGGTTACTTCAGAAAAAGCAAAAGAGTTCACCCTTGAACAGGTGAAAGCTTTTATAGAAGCAGAAATACCAGACGCCTTCAAGAAGAAAGGAAGGGCTAAGAAAAAGAAGGTTTAGCACCTTGCCATCTTCTTCTTTTTTCCTAAACGACCCATTTTTTCAATTTTTCGAATGTATTTCGGAGACGATGGAACTTTGCAGGCTGTGCCGCCCATGTCGACATTAACTTTGCCTATTCTTTCACCCGCTGCAATTGCCTTTTCTGTTAATTCCGGTAAAGCGCTTCCCAAAGCTATAACATAGCCATTCATCGTATATCTGACCCTGTTGGATACCCCATGAATTTCTTTTTCGACTCGCATTAAAAGCTTTTCATATTGGGCAACATCCAATTCTTCATTCGGTGTAATTAGTATGTGATTAGCCAAGGCTGACCAACCAGCAGAAGCGACATTTTCTTCACCAGATTCGATCCATTCTAATCCCAATTCTTCTCCATATCCAGCATCTGCAGCAAGCCAGGGCACCGTATATTCAGAGATCATATGCCATTTGGCTTCTTTAGCCCACTGTCTCAAATGTTCCTTGGTGATTTGGTTTTCATCAGCAATTAATCCTGCAAAATACATCGCATCACCATTGCCGCTCTTATATAGTTGAAGAGAGAGTTCGTGATCCTTCTTAATTTTTTTCTGGATCTTTTTCATATCTCCTACTTTAACCCCCCAGAAAGGCTCCTTGGCACCATGTTTCATCAAAATCTTTTTGGTATTTGGGTTACCCATCGATTCTAACGTAGACATTACTTCTTTATAAGTCATAAATTCTAAGAGATTGGTGAATGGAATCCTTTTGAAGATAAACAAATCATTAGAATATGAACTATTGTTCGCTAAGGAATCAATCTTCCATCCAATTCGAATTTTGAAACTTGTTTTATGGCAACAGCATCAGATTCAGGATGCTCTGGATTGATCAAATAATTGAATTCCATTGGTATGACAGCTGATGGGACTTTCAAAATTGGTGAGGATCTTTTGCGCAACCAATTCCGGCCGATATTCTGCAAAGCGAATGGAGCAGGATACGTTCTCCAGTCATGAGGAAGATCTTTGATTCGGATTTCCTTTATTTTAAGACCATCAGGAATTTCCAGTGTCAGAAGCGCAAGGTCAGGAATCTTAATAGTCATTTCGATATTGACTACTAATTCAAGACATGACAGTGAAATATGGGAGGAGGAATATAAAAGAGCCATTCCAACCGGATTCCAACGACCACCATAAAGCTTGGCACTGGTACCACTTAGATCCCTGCTATAGGCTGAATTGCAGATACGATAAGATAGCATCTTTACGAGTGGACTCCATGCTGAATACGACCTAATATATTGCGAACCATCTGGATACCATGATTGGTATCTAATAAAGTAATAGGAACAACATCTCCTGCTGCTATGTTCGATGTGCGCATCCACCTTTGAAAACTTAAATGATCTTGAAACAGATCATAGCCAAAAAGATACAACTCGGTAATAGAAATCAATCGCTCGGTGACCTCAGGCTTCAGGAGATGGTCCTTGGCATACCGGATCAACTGTCGCTCAGAGATGGGAAGAGCGGCCGCCAACTCCTTGTTCGACATTCCTGTAAATTCCATAACATCAGATAGACGCCTCGCCTGGACTCCACGTCTTGAAATGGCGATAAGATCACTGGCAGAAGATACCTGGTGGTCTGAGAATATATCATTAACTGAAGCAATCATAATATGTCATTTGTCTTTAAAAATACGACATTTGACAAATAGTATCAAATTTATTCCATATTATGATATACTTTCTGTACATCATCATCTTCTTCTATTTTCTCCAGTAATTTTTCCACGTCTGCTACTTGCTCTTCGGATAATTTGGTGGTATTCGCGGGTATTCGATCAAATCCTGAAGCTAATATTTCAAGACCTTTCTCTTCCAGAACGGACTGGATTCCTCCATAGTCTTCAAATGATCCATACAAGAGGATTTTGTCTTCATCCTCAAAAACTTCATCCACGCCGTAATCGATCATTTCTAGTTCTAATTCTTCAATGTCCAACTCTCCTTTAGGAATCTTAAAATGACATTTGTGATCAAACATAAATGATACGGATCCTGAGGTACCCAAACTACCGTTGTATTTATTAAAGTAGCTTCTGATATTGGCAACCGTGCGTTTGTTATTATCTGTTGCGGTTTCAATCATTATCGCAATGCCATGAGGTGCATATCCTTCGAATAGGGTTTCTTTAAAATCCGATGTGTCTTTGTCAGAGGCCTTTTTGATAGCTCGCTTTACGTTATCCAGAGGCATATTAGCATCTCTGGCATTTTGAATGGCAGCTCGTAATTTTGGATTTGTAGTTTCATCGGGCCCTCCTTCTTTTACAGCTATCACGATATCTTTTCCGATTCGGCTAAAAGTTTTGGCCATTTTATCCCAACGGGCAAACTTTCTGGCCTTTCGATATTCAAATGCGCGTCCCATATTTTTTATTTAGATACTGCAATTTTCTATAATTCTTGTTGAATTTCAAACTCGTCTAACATGTTCCCATAGCAGTTTTAGCTTGTTGGAGATGATGATCATTATGCCAAACCACTTTATCAAATTCCTCTTTCACCGTGCGTAGCCCGGTTTCGCTATGCACGTAAGTATTGGAGCCATGTGATTGATAATACCTTCGGGCGAGTGTGATGATATTGTTTCGGATTGCTTCATAAGTGGCTCTTGCTTCTTCTATTGGGAGCGACTTATATTCTAATCCTTCAGCCCAAAGGTCTTGGTCAAAACCCCAGACCACTTGACCTGGATTGGCGATTCCTCGGCGGATTCTGTCATAAAGAACAGTTTCTGCATCAACCAGATGTAGTAATATTTGTCGGATTGTCCATTTTCCAGGAGAATAAGTTCGTTCCATGTCGGCTCCTTCCAATTCAAAATAGCCCAACGTGGCTGCTTTTGTTCTGAGGAGTTCTTGAATAATATCTGACATAATTATTGTTTGGATGGGGTGAGTTGAACAATAGACTTCGCTGTTTTTGACGCAGCACCAGGTTCCCCTAAAAGTGTTTTTAGTTTCTTATAGTTTTCGAGAATAGTGAACCTGGCCGGTCCATCTATCAATTTTTCAAGTTCCGATTCCAGAGTACGTTCATTGAATACATCTTGAATAAGTTCTTTGACTACCTCTTTTTCAGAGATAAGATTCACCAGAGAAATATAGTCGACCTGGATAACTTTTTTTGCTATGGCATAATTTAGAGCACTTCCTTTGTATACAACGACCTGCGGAACATCAAAGAGTGCAGTTTCCAAGGTAGCTGTTCCGGAGGTTACAATTGCCGCGAAGGCTCTGTACAATAATTCATAAGTTTTATTTCTTACTAATCCAACATCTACCTCAGTATAGTCTTGAAGCAACTCTTTATATATATTGTCCGATATGGATGGTGCACAGGCAACAATGAATTGATACTGTTGATACTTTGGAATTATTGAGGCCATGATTGCGAGGACACTTTTTATCTCCTGTTTCCGGCTCCCAGGTAACAGCGCGATGATGGGCCTGTTATCAAGAAGATGCTTCTTTTCAAAATGTGGGTCAGGCTCAAATTGGGCAATCACATCGACCAGTGGATGTCCAACATATTCAACCTCGTATTGATGTTTGGCGTAGAATTCTTTTTCAAAAGGAAGTATACAAAACATTTTGTCAATAGTAGCCTTTATGAGTTTTATCCGACCGGATCGGGATGCCCAAACCTGAGGAGAGATATAATAGAACTTTCTGAAGTTGAATGGTTTTGCCCATTTAGCGATCCTTAGGTTGAATCCGGAATAATCAATAAAGATTAATGCATCAGGCTGGTATTGTTTAATATCTTTTTTACAAAATGAAATTCGTCTGATAATCTTGAAAATGTTCTTTATGACACCAACAAAACCCATGAAAGCCATTTCCTTATAGTGTGACACAAGATATGCACCAGTGGCTTGCATTTGATCTCCTCCCCATATCCGGAATTCAGCATCCTTATCTTCTCGCTGGATCGCTTTTATCAAATTGGCTCCATGAAGATCACCAGAAGCTTCACCTGCTATGATATAATATTTCATATCGGTAATTAGCTAAAAAATGAAGAACCAAACAATATGAGCCATGTCATGATATATATTGCTGTGGCGATGACTACGCCGCGCATGCTATTGTCTTGTCTTTTTCTTCTAAAATAATGGATAGTGATAAGATTGGCACTTATGGCAAGAATGCCTATCGTTCTAGCCCTGAAATTTTCAGTGACGCTACTTTGTGAAAACCAGCCCTGAGCATCAGCCAATTCATATCCCATGAGAATGATTGCGTAAGCTACAAATGGGATAACCATTCCGGTAATAATACCTACCAGCAC